>JAEDOC010000216.1 GCA_016302185.1 Clostridium sp.
CGCTGCAATGGCCTCTCCGGCCTCTTCCATGCGTCCCAGAGCCATGAAAGATAAGGCCATACAGACCCGGGTGGTCGCCAGCTCCGCCCCGTTATTCTCCATCCCTGACACCAGAGAAAGGGCTTTCTCTAAGGATTTCAATGCCTCCTCATGCTCTCCCTGCGCCTGATAAATATGGCTGATATTGTTATACAGACTGGCCATCTGGTAGCTGTTCTGCTGCCCCTGAGTTTCAAAGATGTGGGCCGCCTTCTGATACATGGAAAGCGCCTTTCTTAAATTCCCCGCCACCCGGTTCGCCGTCGCCCCATTTAACAGTGTCGTCCCGTGATGAATCGTATTCTCCAGCCCCATCTGCTCAATCAGGGAAAGCGCCTTATCCGAAAGCATCGCCGCTTCTCCCGCTCTTCCTGTGGTGCGGTACAGGCCCTCCATCTCATTAAACAACGTCAGCATCGCCGCCGCATTGTCCTCCTCCCTGGCCTCCTGAAGCCAGGAATGTAAGCAGACCTCCGCCTCCTTTAAATCCCCCTGCGCATACAGGGCATCCAGCCGTTCCAGATTTTTCCGAATATCCATCCTGTTCTTTTCCTTCTTTCTCTTCTATTCTTCCACGATGTGCTGCGGCACTTATCAGACTTCTCTTAATGGGCGGAAACAGAACCCGCCGCTTTGGCGATCTGTCTTTTCGCCTCCTCGAACAGCTCCCGGCTGCACTCCGTCAGCTCAAAGATCTCCGACTCCGGTTTATTCTTTTTCAACATATTGCAGACGGTACGGAAGGTAGTCTGCCACATTCCTTCTTTGATTCCTTCATTGACTCCATCTTCATGGATTGCTTCACTTAAATTACACATCTGCTGCATCCCCTTTCTCCAATTTCCCTCCGGCTTTACTCCGTATTCCGTCTCCAAAATCTCTGCTCCATGCTTTCGTTTTAGGGGTAAAGCATTGAGATTTCTGAATTGAAATTAGATTTACAGAACCGGCTTTTGCCGTCAGAACTTAGAACCTGAATGCTTTATCTGTATTCTATCACAGGCAGAAATGTGGGGCAAGAACGAAATCAATCTGTTTCCTCCATTTGTCTTTTTGCCTCTTCAAACAGCTCCCGACTGCACTCTGTCAGCTCGAAGATCTCTGACTCCGGCTTATTCTTCTTTAACATATTGCAGACAGTACGCAATGTATTTTGCTGAATTCCTTTTTCAATTCCTTTCTGAATTCCAATCTGTTCCAGCTTCTCAGCGACAACACACATTTTGACTCCCTCCTCTTTTTCTTCTTCTGTTATTTTTTCATAGGCCTGCTCATATCTGGAATCTCCGGACAATGCTTCCAGCGCATTCATCAATTCCTCCGGATGAAGCAGTTTTCTCTGGTAGGTCTGTAAAAATGCCTCCCACTCCTCCGGTTTCTTTCGGGTCGCCGCATATTCCGCAAGGATACGAAAATCCGAGCGGAATCGCTCTCTCACCTCCTGCGGCAGCTTCGACATTTCGATTAAATGGAATGAATAGTCTGATACCATCGGTCTCAGTTCCTCTTCCAATTCCTCCGGGAAGTCCAACATATCATGGAGGCAGCGGGGACCGTTCCATTCTTTCTCTCCCCAATGCAGGACAGCTGTCACTACCGGCGCCAGCTTCTGATGGTCATGAAGCCGTCTGGTATAGGCCATCTTCTTCTCTTTCCTGTTTTGGGCCATCAGCTTCTTCACCTGCGCCTCATAAGAGGCATACTCATAACCCATGATCCGTTCCGGCATGGTATTATCTACCCCGGTCTGATTTTCCAGGCTCCAGATCAGACGATATTCTCCCTGTCTCTGATCCGCTTTCCGCACATCCCGAAAGCCCTGCTGCACCGTACCATCCATGTTTTTCGTAAAGCTTTCTGTCGGTAAGGAGATCAGGTTTTCTTCCTGCAGAATCTTCTTCCCGCCAAACGCTATCCCATTATAGATATCCGCGAATACATCATTCCAATCTTCCAGCTGCTTTTGTGTCACATCCTTCTGCATAACCCTCCATTTCTTCCGGATGCAAATATGGTACGAACGGAGCTACGGAGAGCATCAGGATAATAATTCATCCACTGAAATATGCAAAGAAATGTCTCGGCGAAAGCCGTTATATCGCCCTATCTAGGAACAGTATAACAACTTATGGTTCCTCCGTCAATCACATGGATCCGGAACTGCTTCTTTTGTTGTTTTGTTCTTTCTGGTAATTCTGCGGCA
>JAEDOC010000004.1 GCA_016302185.1 Clostridium sp.
GCCGTGAAACCGCTGGACATCACGGAGCACATTGTTTATTTTGACGGAAACAGCGGTTATAAGATTGCGGAGTTTTATGAGGGCGCTCACAATGCCGATCCTAAAAATCAGCAAGAGATGGCGGCCTGCATGGCATTTTTAAGAAAGCTCCATCATTCCGGAGTCAAAGTGGAGCATCATTTTGATTTCCGGGAACGGATCCAGTTCTATGAATCTCTCTGCCGCCATCATGAGGAGCTGCTCTTCGAAGATTACGGAGAGGTACGCAAAAAAATGAATGTTCTGATGGATCAGCTGGATTCTCTGGATCGTCCCTGCTGCCTGTCCCATATTGATTCGGTTGCCGATAACTTTCTGTTTCTTCCGGACGGTACCATCCGCCTGATTGACTGGGAATACGCTGCCATGCATGACCCGCTGATTGATATTGCCATGTGCGGTATCTACTCCTATTATTCTGAGGAGGAGATGGATCGGCTGCTGGAATGCTATCTGGAACGCACTCCATCAGAGGAGGAGCGGTTTGTGACCTATGCGTATGCGGCTCTGGGCGGCTTTCTGTGGTGTCTCTGGGCTATCTACAAAAGCATGGAAGGTGTAGAATTCAGCGACTACACGATCGTCATGTACCATTATGCGAAACAGTATTACAAAAAAATCCGAAGAGAACTGTGTTCGGAATAAGACTTTTTGACGTAGTTATGTTATACTGATAAGTAACAGTTCATCTAGGAACACAGGAAATCCCAAAGGAGGAAATGTTATGATACAAAGGAAGCGGTTTCAGGCTCTGGGCCTGGCCTGCCTGATTGCCATGATGACTCTGACACCAACTGCTGAAGGTCTGGCCGCTGCCTGGGAGAAATCCGGCGGTGTCTATGTCAGCAGTGACGGAACCACCATTGCCGGGGTTATCGCCAGAGGAATTGATGTGTCACACTGGAAGGAATCCATTGACTGGAACGCAGTGGCACAGGATGATATCCAGTTTGTTATGCTGGGAACCCGCTATGATAACGCAGTGGATCCTTATTTTAAAAGTAATGCGGAAAATGCAGCCAGGGCCGGCTTAAAGGTAGGCGCCTATCTCTATTCGTATGCCACCAGCACGGAGATGGCTTCTTCGGAAGCTGATTTTGTACTGGATCTGATTAAGGACTATCCGATTTCCTACCCGGTGGTTTTTGATGTGGAGTCCTCTGCCATGAGCGCCCTGACTCCGTCACAGCTGAGTGAAATCATCAATACCTTTTGTAAGAAAATCAAGGATGCCGGATATTATCCCATGCTGTATGCCAACGATTACTGGCTCAGCGAGAAGATCGATATGAGCAAGATACCTTATGATGTATGGGTAGCCCGGTATGAAACCCGCCCTTCCTACAAAAAAGCCGCCATGTGGCAGGCAACGAATCAGGGAAGTGTGAACGGTATCTCCGGCAATGTGGACATTAATTTTTCTTACAAAGATTACAGTTCTTTGATTCCGTCCAAAATCTGGCGTGAAATCAGGGGAAACTGGTATTATTACTCCGACTATACCATGCAAAAGGGCTGGATCAATGACGGAAACGGCTGGTACTATATGAAGGAGGACGGCACCCAGCAAAAAGGCTGGCTCCATATTGGTGAGGATTATTTCTACCTGAATGATAAGACAGGTAAGATGACCGTCGGATGGCGTCAGGATCCCTCCACCTCCAAATGGTATTATTTTAAAGAGAACGGTGTGATGGCTACCGGATGGGTGAATGATAAGGGCAAATGGTACTATCTGAACAATGACGGTACCATGGTAACCGGCTGGCTGAAGATGAACAATGATACGTATTATTATCTGCTAAGCGATGGCAAGATGGCTACCGGATGGTACCAGATGGACGGCGCCTGGTATTATTTCAATCCGACCGGAGAGCTGCTCCGCGGCTGGAGCGATATCGAGGATGCCCGGTATTATATCGGCACAGACGGCAAGATGGTCACCGGCTGGCAGGAGCTGAACGGCAGCTGGTATTATTTCGGCACGGACGGCAAGATGCGTACCGGCTGGCAAAAGCTGGGAAAAACATGGTATTACTTGAACGAGGATGGCAAGATGCTGACCGGCTGGCAGCTGATCAAGGGAGAGTATTATTATCTCCATCAGGGACAGATGCTGACCGGTTGGGTGGATGACTCCTACGGCAATATGGCGCGAGGCTGGAAACAGATTGACGGCAGCTGGTACTATTTCGACCAGTACGGTCATATGCAGAAGGGATGGCTGAACCTCTCCGGCAAATATTATTATCTGGATCCGGAGACCGGCAAGATGGAAGCCAACGGTTCCAGGACCATTGACAATGTCACTTATACCTTTGATAAGAGCGGTCTGCTGCAGAATGAAACCAATACCATGAGCGGCATCACCGACAGTTACTTTGATCCGGAAACCGTGAAGAATTCGGAAAGCAATAAAACTTCTGTTTCCGGAAATAACAGTACAGGAAACGCTGCGGGAAGCACCCCATCGAACACACCGGGCGGCACTACTGTTTCCGCTCCCGGCGGCAGCAGTTCTGTGACTTCCGGTTCCTCCGTGTCCGCTCCCGGCGGCAGCAGCTCCGGCACTACAGATTCTGCTTCCACTGTACCAGGCAGCAGTTCCGGTAACGGTTATTCACGTGATGAACTCCAGGCGGGCTTAACCAGCGGTCCCGGTGTGAGATAATATTCTTCCATAAAATAGAAAAGGAACATCAGATATGGCAGAGATTCTGCAATGATATCTGATGTTCCTTTTTTCTTTTTATACCTCGAAAATTAAATCCCCATAGCTCGGGAATGGCCACAGTTCCTTGTCCACCAGCATCTCCAGCTTATCTGCCGGATCACGCAGCTCTTTCATGGCCGTGGTCACATGATTTAAGTAGGCGTATGCTCTCTCCTTATTGTCAGGAATGACAGCTGCCTTTGCGGTCTCGTCCTGCAGCTTCGACAGGGCCATCTTCATATCGGTCAACAGATCGGAGGTCTCTAAGAGAAGCTCCTTCTGCACACTGACATCCGCCTCCGGGCAGGCATCCCGCACGGAAGACAGGGACTTGGCCAGCTCTGTGGTATATTTCACCACTGCCGGTATAATCTGCTTTCCGGCAATATCAATCATGGTTTTGGCCTCGATATTGATGGTTTTCGCATAAATCTCGTATTCGATCTCCGCTAAGGACTCCAACTCCGGTCTGGTGTAAACACCGAAATCCTCGAACAGCTTCTTGGCCTTTTCGGTCCGCAGTGCCTCGATGGAATCAATCCCGGCGCGCAGGTTGGGAAGTCCTCTTCTCTCAGCCTCTTCCACCCACTCCTGAGAATAGCCGTTGCCGCTGAAGATAATTCTTCGGTGCTCGGCCATCAGGCGCTTGATCAGATCATGGACCGCCTCGTTGAAATCCTCCGCCTGCTCCAGCTCATCAGCTGCTTCCTTGAATGCCTCCGCCACAATGGTATTTAATACCACATTGGGAGAGGATACAGAAGCAGAGGACCCCACCATACGGAATTCGAATTTGTTTCCGGTAAAAGCGAAGGGAGAAGTCCGGTTTCGGTCGGTGGCATCCTTGGCAAAATCCGGAAGTGTAGCCACGCCGGTCCTTAAGACACCGCCCTGCTTGGAATGAGCCGCCTCACCGGTGCTGCACAGCTGATCAATCACGTCCTCCAGCTGCTCTCCCAGGAACATGGAAATGATGGCAGGCGGCGCCTCCGCCGCACCCAGACGGTGATCATTGCCCGGTACCGCACAGGACTCCCGCAGCAGATCCGCATGGCGATCCACTGCCTTCATCACGCAGGCCAGCACCAGAAGAAACTGGATATTCTCATGGGGTGTCTCCCCCGGATTCATCAGATTGATGCCGTCATCACTGGTTAAAGACCAGTTGTTATGCTTGCCGGAGCCATTGATTCCCGCAAAGGGCTTCTCATGAAGCAGGCAGGTCATGCCGTGACGGCCGGCCACCCGCTTTAAGGTCTCCATCGCCATCTGGTTGTGATCTACGGCCACATTGACCTGCGCATAGATCGGCGCCAACTCATGCTGCGCCGGAGCCGCCTCATTGTGCTGCGTCTTGGCACTGACACCCAGCCGCCACAACTCCTCATTGACCTCTTTCATAAAAGCGCCGATCCGCGGACGGATGCTTCCAAAATAGTGATCATCCATCTCCTGTCCCTTGGGCGGCATCGCTCCGAATAAAGTTCTTCCGGCATAGATCAGATCCTTGCGCTGCAGATACAGCTCCTTATCCACCAGAAAATACTCCTGCTCCGGACCCACGTAGGGAACCACCCGTTTTGATGTGGTATTGCCGAACAGTCTGAGAATCCGCAGCGCCTGCTCATTGATCGCCTGCATGGAACGCAGAAGCGGTGTCTTCTTATCCAGCGCTTCACCACGGTAGGAACAGAATGCGGTGGGAATATATAAGGTAACGCCCAGCGTATCTTCCCGAAGGAAGGCCGGAGACGTACAATCCCAGGTTGTATAGCCTCTCGCCTCGAAGGTGGAACGAAGACCTCCGGACGGGAAGGAAGAAGCATCCGGCTCACCCTTGATCAATTCCTTGCCGGAAAACTCCATAATCACATGACCGTTGGAATCCGGCACGGAGATGAAAGAATCATGCTTTTCTGCCGTGATACCGGTCAGCGGCTGGAACCAGTGGGAAAAATGGGTTGCTCCCCGCTCAATCGCCCAATCCTTCATGGCATGTGCCACCACATCCGCAATCGACGGATCCAGTTCGGTTCCATTCTCAATGGTATATTTCAATTTCTTGTATACACTTTTCGGAAGACGCTCCTTCATCGCAGCGTCATTGAACACATTTTTTCCGAAAATCTCAGGTATGTTGATTACGTCACTCATTTTTCTCTCCCTCACTAAAGAAAAATGGAACCGGTCTGTAAGTAATCCTTCTTATTAAAAAATGATTACCTGCAGACCGGCGCCTGAATCAAACTCCGTATAGAATCATGTCCCTACCCATGGACTCATTCGTAAGAAGTTTTATGCTTTGCCGACAGAGCCGAACAGCTCCATCTTTGCCTTTACAGTCTCTTTGATAGCCTCTGTACCAGGAGCCAGCAGCTTACGCGGGTCAAAGCCCTTGCCCTGCTGATCCTTGCCTGCCTCAATATACTCACGGGTTGCTGCCGCGAAAGAAAGCTGGCACTCTGTATTTACATTAATCTTTGCTACGCCTAAGGAAATGGCTTTCTTAATCATATCCTCCGGAATTCCGGTACCGCCATGAAGAACCAGCGGCATATCGCCTACCTTCTCCTTCACTGCTGCCAGAGTCTCGAAGCTTAAGCCCGGCCAGTTAGCCGGATATTTGCCATGGATATTGCCGATACCTGCAGCCAGCATATCTACACCGAGGTCTGCAATCATCTTGCACTCATTGGGATCCGCACACTCGCCCATGCCGATCACGCCATCTTCCTCGCCGCCGATGGAACCAACCTCTGCCTCCAGAGATAAGCCAAGGCCCTGAGTTACAGCTACCAGTTCTTTTGTCTTTGCCACGTTCTCTTCAATCGGATAATGGGAACCGTCGAACATGATGGAGGAGAAACCGGCTTTGATGCACTTGTAGCATCCTTCATAGGTACCATGATCCAGATGAAGAGCTACCGGTACGGTAATATGAAGCTCTTCGATCATCGCTTTTACCATATCTGCAACAGTCTTAAATCCTGTCATATACTTTCCGGCACCTTCGGAAACACCCAGGATTACCGGGGATTTCTGTTCTTCTGCAGTTAATAAGATTGCCTTGGTCCACTCAAGGTTGTTGATATTGAACTGACCAACAGCATACTTGCCCTCGATTGCCTTCTGAAGCATGTCCTTTGCATTTACTAACATAATACGAACCTCCTTGTGAATTTGTCACTGCCATTCTCTTATTATATACCATATTTTCTGATTTGGGAAGTCCGTTACTTTAAAATATCAGCTACGGTCTGCTCCATCTCTGCCGGTGCGCACTGACGGTTATGACGAATCGGCGCAGTACGGATCTCTTCAATCGCCTGCGGGATGGCTACGCCGGAAGCCTTTGCCATCTCATCGATCAGGGCAAATTCATCCTTGCCCTCACTCTTGCCGAAAATCGCTTCCATCACGCTGCCGGAGAACTTGTACGGGCTGGCAGTAGACGCGATTACGGTCTTCTTCGTATCTCCGGTCTCCTTCACATAATTCCGGTAAACACAGGACGCTACGCCGGTGTGAGTGTCAATCATGTAGCCGGTCTCGTCGTACAGACGTTTAATTTCTGCCGCATTGGCTGCCTGATCCGCATAACCGCCCCAGAAATCAGCCATTCTCGCCTTCATCTCTTCCGTAATGGTATAGGCACCATCTTTCGACAGCTCTTCCATCAGCTCTCTGGTCTTTGCCGCGTCACAGCCGCAGGAGAGATAGATCAGACGCTCTAAGTTACTGGAAATCAGAATATCCATAGACGGAGAAGTGGTCAGAATAAACTCTCTCTTCCGATCGTAGGTTCCGGTACGGAAGAAATCAAAGAGCACCTTATTGTCATTGGAGGCACAGATCAGCTTATCCACCGGAAGTCCCATCTGTTTTGCAAAATAAGCAGCTAAAATATTACCGAAATTACCGGTGGGAACCGTAATATTAATCTTCTCTCCGTCTGTAATCTCACCCTCTGCCAGCAGCTTCGCGTAAGCGTAAACGTAATATACCACCTGCGGAACCAGACGGCCGATATTAATGGAGTTTGCAGAGGACAGCTGATAGCCGCGGGCTGCCAGCTCCTTCTCAAATTCTTTATCACCAAAAATCTTCTTTACTCCGCTCTGGGCATCATCGAAGTTGCCGGAAATACCCACAACCGACGTATTTTCACCCTTCTGAGTCAGCATCTGCAGCTCCTGTACGCGGCTGACGCCATCCTTCGGATAAAATACAATGATTCTGGTTCCCTCTACATCAGCGAAGCCCGCCATGGCTGCCTTGCCGGTGTCACCGGAGGTAGCAGTCAGGATTACGATGGTATTGTCCACATGGTTCTTTTTCGCAGACACCGTCATCAGATGCGGCAGGATGGAAAGTGCCATATCCTTAAACGCGATAGTGCTTCCATGGAACAGTTCCAGATAATAAGCGCCGTCCGCCTTCACCAGCGGAGCAATCTCCTCTGTATCAAACTTACTGTCATAGGCCCGCGCAATACAGGTCTTTAATTCCTCTTCCGTAAAGTCTGTCAGGAACAGCTTCATCACCTCATAAGCCACTTCCTGATAAGTCATCGTGGAAAGATCCTTTAAGGAACGAGCCAACGCCGGAATCTCACTGGGCATGAACAGACCGCCGTCCTCTGCCAGTCCTTTTAAGATAGCCCGGGAAGCGGTCACATTGGTCTCACCGCCACGGGTGCTGCTGTAATAGATTGCCATGATTTTTATCCTCTCTTCTTGGTCACTTTAGTGCAATATCTTAGCTAGAAATTTTACCATACTTTACTTTTCAGCGCAACAATTTCATGATATACTTTTTGGACAGCGGGAAAGCCGGAGCGTAAACAGGCGTTAAGCTTGCTTATAAGCATGTTTACGCATTCTCTGCAACGCCATAACAGAAAAGAAAAGGAGCATCCCATGTACTATGAACATATTGTCACCGGAACATTCTTAAAACGCCCCAACCGTTTTCTGGCCCATGTGCTGATTGACGGAAAGGAAACCGTCTGTCACGTCAAAAATACCGGAAGACTGAGAGAGCTTCTGACACCCGGTGCTTCACTGCTGTTAGAGTATCACCCGAATGCAGAGGCACAGGGAAGGAAAACCGCCTACTCCGTGATCGGAGTATACAAGGAGCCTGCCGGTGAAAAGGGAGAGCGCCTTCTCATCAATATGGATTCCCAGGCCCCCAATCAGGCTGCTTATGAATGGATAAAAAACGGCGGTCTCTCTCCGCTCGCAGCCAATGTACGACGGGAGGTAACTTATCATGATTCCCGCTTTGATCTTGCTTTTACACTGGAAGACAAACCCGCTTTTATGGAAGTCAAAGGCGTCACACTGGAGCACAGAGGTCTGGCCAGTTTTCCCGACGCGCCGACCACCCGCGGTGTCAGGCATATTCTGGAGCTGTGCAGAGCCGCAAAGGAAGGGTATCCCTCCTATCTTCTCTTTGTCATCCAGATGAAAGGGATCTGCGGATTTACTCCAAATCGAAGCACGCATCCGGAATTTGCCGATGCCCTTCTCACTGCGAAGGAAGCCGGTGTCCATCTTCTGGCTTATGACTGTCTTGTCACAGAACATACCATGCACATCGATCGTCCGGTACCAGTCCTGCTGTAAATAACAAAAGCGAGAACAGGCACTCTGCCATTCCTCTCCTCATATCTAATAATAAAGCTGTCATTCTGCGATGTGATTCTTCATGCGATATCCGCTCAGCAAAATGAAAATCGGCCAGACGGCCCGTATCGTCTGGCTTTCCGATGATTCCGAAACCGGCGTATGTTCTCCGGAATCCAAATATAGTTCCATCCGATGCCGTCTTCTGGACCTGGGCTTTGAACCAGACAGCCTGGTTACCTGCATGCTGAAAAAAAATGGAGATGCACTGTCCGCCTACCTGATCAAAGGGGCGGTAATTGCCCTCCGCAGGGAAATCTCAGACCAGGTCATTGTGGAAGAGCAGGAATCCATCTCAGAAAGCAAGGCGGAGGTAAGCCAATGAAACACGATTTTCTCCCCTTTACCATCGCCCTGGCCGGGAATCCCAACGTGGGAAAAAGCACCATTTTTAATGCCCTGACCGGCATGCATCAAAAGACCGGAAACTGGGCCGGGAAAACGGTAGCCTGCGCTTGGGGCCGGTTCCGTTCCGGTGACATCCGCTGTCGCGTGGTGGATTTGCCTGGTATCTACTCCCTGAATACCCATTCCGAGGAGGAGGAAATTGCCCGAAACTATCTTCTTTCCGGCCAGGCCAATCTACTTCTTCTTATCTGTGATTCCACCTGTCCGGAACGGGGACTGCGCCTGCTGCATCAGATCCGACAGCTGGACCGTCCGCCCGGGCAACGCACCATACTCTGTTTCAACCTGCGGGACGAAGCAGAAAAGAAAGGAATCCAAATTGATGAAACAGCACTGTCCGACCGTCTGGGCATCCCCGTCCTCTCCTGCGCGGCCAGAAACCGCCACGGTCTGGAACCGTTAAAAGAATTGATTGTTACGCTCTGCCGGGAACCTGATTCAGCTGTAAATCCGGTCAAAGACTTTGATCCGGCTGCACTGGCTGCAGAAACCGTCACGTATCAGAAGCCGGATTATCTGAAACACCAGGAAAAAATTGACCGCATCGTCACCGGTCCCTTCTCCGGCGGTCTGCTGATGCTGGCTCTTCTGATGGCTGTATTCTGGCTGACTATCACCGGTGCCAACTACCCGTCTGCACTTCTCTGGGATCTGATGTTTTCCCTGGAAGGTCCGCTGGAACAGAGTCTGACTCTTCTCGGCGCTCCCCCGCTTCTTGTGCAGGCACTGGTCTACGGTGTATACCGGGTGGTGGCCTGGGTCGTCTCCGTCATGCTGCCGCCCATGGCCATCTTCTTTCCGCTCTTTACACTGCTGGAAGACTTAGGGTATCTTCCCCGGGCCGCCTTTAATATGGATTGTGCCTTCAAGCGTTGTCATGCCTGCGGAAAGCAGTGCCTTACCATGTGCTTCGTCACGGCTTCCGCAGAAACACACAAAGTGCCAATCAAAAAGCTGATCCCTAAGGAACCAGCTTCCAGCGTCCAAACAGGCTTTTCTTAAAATGAGAAAATCTCCGGACCGCATTTTCATTGCCCATCTCAATCGCCTTCTGATAATAGTCTGCCGCCTTTTCCAGATTTTCCGGATTTTCTCCCCGGTTTTCATACAAATATCCCAGCTCATATAAAGCATTGCCGTCATATTCCGTACGGGCCGCACGTTCAAACAGCTCTATGGCTTTTTCTTCATCCTTTTCGCAGCCCTCTCCTTTCATATAGAGATAGGCCAGCTTGGAGCAGGACTGCAGTGTTCCCGCCTCAAGGCAAAGGTTCAGCCAGTAGAACGCCTTTCCATAATCCGTATCGATTCCTTCTTCTCCCTGAAAATAGAGACAGCCCAGCAGCTCCATGCATTCCGGATTTCCCTGCTTAGCTCCCTTCTCATACCAATGAATCGCCTGTTCCAAATCCATCTCGCCGCAAAGGCCGTCCCGGCTGATATTTCCCAGAGCCAGTGCTGCCCGGCCATCCGTCTCCGTCTCTACCGCTTCCTTTAAAAGTGCTTCTGCGGTTCTCCGATTCTGAATCTCTGAGGTCCGCAGATAGAGATGAGCCAGCGGCACAGCCGCCTCCTTCTTCCCGGCCTCATACGCACGACCGTACCAGTAGAAGGCCTTCTCATCCTCCCGTTCCACCAGCTCGTCGTTGTAAAACAACGCGCCTAACAGCAGATAGCTGTCTGCTTCCTCCCGGGATGCTGCCAGCTCCAGATATTTTACCGCTTTGGACAGATCTCTCTGGATTCCTTCGCCATTCAGATACATCTGTCCCAACAGAAGAGGTGCCTTCGCAGCTCCCTGTTTCGCAGCCGCTTCAAGATAAGCGGCTGCTGCCTCCAGTTCCCCGTAGCTCTGATAGTATTCCCCCATCTGCGAAAGACCCCAGACGTCTCCCACCGAGGCAGCTTTCTCCGCCCAGTCCAGATACTGTTCCGGGTTTTTCTCCATATACTGGCCGTTCTGACAGCATTGGCCCAGCTTTACCATTGCTTTGACGATGCCGCCTTCCGCCGCTTTCCGATACCAGGGCAGGCAGCGAGCCCCTGCCTTTTCAGAATCAGAATCTGTCTCTTCCTCTTCCGGTATCATCCCCCATTCATAGGCATCCGCCATCTGAAAGGCCGCATAGGCATCCCCTTTTTCCGCCGCTTCACGCAGCTGTTCTCTGCTTTCTTCTTCGGAACATAGCGCCGCCTGCTTCATCTTTTCATCATAGAAACCGGTCCGGACAGCGCCAAGCACCGCGCGAAAGCTTCCTGCTGCCGCACCCCTGTAGTAGCAGTCATAGGCTTTCTTTTCGTTAAAGCCTACCGCCCCGTCGCCCTGACTGTAGCAGTGTCCCAGAAAATACCAGGCATCTGCATCTCCGGCATAAGCCGCCTCCTCCAGATAAGTCACCCCCCGGGGAAACAGCTCCTCGTTGCACTGCTTCCAGATCAGCGCCGCACCTTTTTCGCATAATCCAGTCATCCGTGTTGCCATGTCTATCCTTCCTCTTTTGCCATTCGGCATTTTTCCACATTTTATTCAGAACAATCATACTATTTTTCTTTTCGTGAAACAACCTCTTCATGGAAATTTAAGATTTCCTTCGCATAAAATCTAACAAAAACATAATGCGGTGTTTTCATGAACCAACCATTCCATCCATCCCCAGATACTTTTCTTCCCGGCGCCATCTATCTGCGTCTTTCCAAGGACGATGAGGCAAACGGAGAGAGTATGAGCATTGCCAATCAGAGAAAGCTGCTTTTAAAATATGCCCGTGACCACCATTTTTCCATTGAAAAAGAATATGTAGATGACGGTTACTCCGGGACCAGCTTCTGCCGTCCCGCCTTTTCCCGCATGATTTCTGACATTGAACAGGGAGAGATTCGTCTGGTACTGACCAAGGATCTGTCCCGTCTGGGGCGGGACTATATCAAAACAGGCGAATATACAGAGTTGTTTTTCCCTTCCCACGGAGTCCGTTTCATTGCAGTCAATGACGGTTATGATTCCGCCTGTTCCAGCAGTGATCTGATTCCCTTCCGCAATGTCATCAATGAGATGTACGCAAGGGACATCTCCCGAAAAATCAGAGCTTCCCTGGCAGTCCGCATGGAAGAGGGTTCGTTTATCGGCAGCCGGCCTCCCTACGGTTATATCGCTGTCCAGACGGGTGAGGACGGCCAGCGGAAACGAAGCCTGCTCCCGGATCCGGAAGCAGCCCGGGTAGTCCGCTTTCTGTTTTCTGAGGCTGCCTGTGGAGTAAAACCGTCAGAGCTGGCCCTGCGGCTGAACGCACAGAAGGTTCCCTGCCCCAGCGCTTACCGGAATAAAAATTCCGCCAAATCAGACGGAACAGAACGGCTCTGGACCGCCAACACTATTATTAAACTGCTGCATAATCCAGTCTATCTGGGACATCTGGTACAGGGAAAAACCAGAAAGCTATCCTTCAAAAGCCAGATTTTCCGCACGGTTCCGCCCCAAGAGCGCATCCGGATCCCCCATGCCCATCCGCCGCTGGTTTCGGAGGAAGTATTTCTGCAATGTGAGGAACAGCTGCGGCGCAGAACCTGCCGGGCAGAAAAGCATTGACCAGCCATGGCGATGGGCCTCGGCTGTAATGCGGCAGGCGTGGTGGGCTGCCGCATCATTGACTCCCCCCGGGAACGTCTGATTGCTATTCTGACCAATTCCATGGTTCCCTGCAACGGACGGTTTCCAACGCTGATCACTCTGATTACTCTTCTCTGCTTCAGCAGCGGCACGATCCCAGGCGGAATGACAGGATCTCTTCTGATGGCAGGAGCACTGACCGGTTTTCTGCTTCTGGGCATCTGCGCCACACTCCTGTCCTCTCTGCTGTTGTCCAAAACCATACTGAAAGGACTTCCGTCCTCCTTCACCCTGGAGCTGCCGCCCTACCGCCGACCGCAAATTGGAAAAGTGCTTCTCCGTTCCGTTTTTGATCGAACACTCTTTGTCCTTCTGCGCGCTGTCTCTGTCGCCGCCCCGGCCGGCCTTCTTCTCTGGCTTCTGGCGAACCTGACACTGGGAGGCAACAGCCTGCTGACCCTGTTCTCCTCTTTTCTGGATCCTCTGGGACAGCTTCTTGGTATGGACGGAATGATTCTGGTGGGATTTCTTCTCGGATTTCCGGCCAATGAGATTGTACTTCCCATCATCCTCATGGGATATTTACAAACCAGCCATCTGACTGAGCTTTCCGATTTCTCCGTACTGTTCCACCTTTTTACCTCCCACGGCTGGACCATAAAAACCACGATCTGCACGGCTGTATTCTGTCTCTTTCACTGGCCCTGCTCCACTACCTGCCTGACCATAAAAAAAGAAACAGGGAGCCTCCGATGGACGCTGGCTGCCATCCTGCTGCCAACGTTTCTCGGATGTGTCCTCTGTTTCCTGATTGAATTGCTTTTTTAATCCTTTTCCCAGACCTCGCGCATCCGGGCAATCTCCCCGGCGTAGCCATCCAGATCATTAGGAGTCTCCAGATAAAACGGCAGATTCCTAAGCTTTGGATGGCAGACCACCCGCGCCAGTGCTTCAAAGCCGATACAGCCTTCACCGATTCTGGCGTGGCGATCCTTTCCCGCTCCCAGGGGATTTAAACTGTCATTCAAATGAATCGCCCTCAGCCGGTGAAGGCCAATCACCTGATCAAACTCGTGCAGCACTCCATCCAGATCCCCGGCAATATCATATCCCGCATCCCAGACATGGCAGGTATCCAGACAGACGCCCAGCTTCTCAGAAAGCTCCACCCGGTCAATGATTTCCCGCAGCTCCTGAAAGCTTCTGCCCACCTCGCTTCCCTTTCCCGCCATGGTTTCCAGAAGAACAGTAGTGGACTGTTCCGGACGAAGCACCGCATTCAGCAGAGCCGCGATATGACCGATACCGGTCTCCACTCCCTGTTTCACATGGCTCCCCGGGTGAAAATTGTAACAGATCCCCGGAAGATATTCCAGGCGCTTCAGATCATCTTCCATGGTCTGAAGCGCAAATTCCCGGGTATGCGCATCCGCCGACGCCGCATTCAGCGTATATGGCGCATGAGCCAGAATGTGACAGATATCCTTCTCTTTGGCAAATTCCAGATAACGGCTGATATCCTTCGGATCCAGCTTCTTTACACTGCTTCCCCGCGGATTTCTGGTAAAAAACTGAAAAGTATTCGCATGAATCTTCTCCGCTTCCTTTCCCATGGCCAGGTAGCCCCTGGAGGAAGACAGATGACAGCCAATTCTAAGCATCCTTTCCGCCCTCCTTTTTCTCTTTTTTCTTCCACGCCTCACGGATTCCGCCTCCATGGACGGGAGCCACCGTATAGATCGCAGCCGCCGCCAGAACCACTGCAAGCGCCAGCTGGACACACAGACTCACGAATACCCAGTGTCCTATCACAAAGTTATCTGGAACCGCTCCAAACCACTGTCCAAACGACAGCCGGATATCACCATTTCCGGCCTGACCGTTCATCAACGCAAAGAAGGTAATCGCCGGATTAAATAAAAGCAGATAGATAAGACCGCCCGAGCCGGCCTGCTGGATAGTGGAATTCATGGCATAACTGTAGGAATTCACTTCATTTAAGGCCATCCGGTAGGCGAAAATATTGGCTGACCAGGTTCCGGCCACCAGAAGCACAATTACCGTATAAGTACAGACTGTAGCTACCGTAGAACGTTTAAAAAGGGAAGACATAAAGATTCCAATTCCTCCGGTAAAGGCCGCCACAATCCCATGGAATAAAAACAGACACGCCATATCCATCACCGTGATTCCGCCGTAAACAAAGACCAGTGACTGTACCGGAAGCGCTGCAATCGCCAGCAGCAGCATCGTCGTCAGAGAGGTCATCAGCTTTCCCAGAATGATATCCCTGGGACTCATCGTCGTGGTCAGCATCAGTTCCAGCGTCTGGCGTTCTCTTTCCCCGCTGATGCTGCTGGCCGTCAGTGCCGGCATGATAAACAGCAGCATAATGAATTCCACCGTCGATACAAACATATAAAGCTCCAGAAAACGGGAGTATTGAATCTCCGCTGTCAGTTTCACCTGTTCCACAACGGAATACATATTAAACAGCGCTACTGTCGCCAGGATACTGTTAAACACGAAAAGAATCGCTGTCATCCGGATACTCCGGCTGCTGACCGTCAATTCCCGCTTATATACCGGATTCCATCTCATGTTTCAACACCGCCTTTTCTTCTTCTGCCTCTGTCAGCTGCATAAATACAGACTCCAGACTGCCCTTTTCCCGCATAAAGCCGCTGACCATCACGCCTGCGTCTATCAGCTGTCCCAGGAGTCTGGCCTCCTCCTGCCGATCCCCCAGAAAGCCCAGTTTAATCTCCTCTTCCTTCACGGAGATCGTCTGTACTCCCGGATGACATTTCAGGATCTCAAGTGCTTTTTCCTTGTTCTGGAAGACGGAGATCAGCAATGGATTGGAGGAATTGACTCTCTCAAAAATCTGTTCCATGCTGCCGTGAAGCACCATGCGTCCCTGCTCAATAATTCCGATATCGCTGCACAGCTCCGATAATTCGGAAAGAATATGGGAGCTGACAATCAGTGTCTTTCCCTGTTCATGAAGCTCCCGCAGGGTGGCCGCAAACTCCACCCGCGTTCTGGGATCCAAACCGGAAGACGGCTCATCCAGAATCAGAAGCTGCGGATCATGGATCAGAGCCCTGGCCAGACAGAGCCTCTGCTTCATGCCCCGGGACAGTCCGTCCACAAAGAAATCTGCCTTTTCCTCCAGCTTTACCTGTTCCAGCAAAAGTCCGCACCGCTTTCTGGCCTTTAAACCGGTGATACCGTAGCAGGACGCAAAAAATTCCATATATTCTGAAACCTTCAGGTTATCATACACACCGAAGAAATCCGGCACGTAGCCAATCTTCGCCTTCAGGGCCCGACTGTCTCTCACTGCATCTATACCGTCAATCCGGATCTCTCCGCTGTCAGGTGCTAACAGCCCCGCAACAATCTTAAGTGTGGTTGTTTTTCCGGCGCCGTTGGGACCGACGAATCCGAACAGCTCTCCCTTTTTGATTTCCAGATTTAATCCGTCCAGAGCCTGGAAATTACCGTATCTCTTTTTCAAATTTTTAATTTCCAGCATTACTTTTCCTCCCCAACCGCATAAATCATCGGAAGACAGGATTCCCATCCGTACTCTCCATTGCTTTCACTGACATATTTCACCGTCAACGTATTCGAGGGGGATAAATAGGGTTCCAGTTCTATGGCCGTAAAACTCTCTTTCAGCTCCACCCGGTCGTTACGCCCCGTATCATAATTGTAAAAATACATTTCTCCTGAAAATGGCACCAGGTACGGATACTCCGGATCGAAAAATTCCGGGGAGACCGTTTCAAAGCACAGCCGCCGTATCTTCAAATCACTTCCCAGAGAATATTCAACCGTTACCGGCTCCGCCGGCTCTCCGGTATACATCGTGTTATATTCCGCATAGTAGTTGCCGGAAATCACATTCGGCTCCTGCTCCAGCGCCTGGCGGCAGACCAGACCGTTTTTCTCCTGGTCGAGAGGCAGCTCCGAGGTAATCATCCGCAGACCTTCCGTATCATGGCCATCCTCCGCCATGAAAGCTCCTTCTTTTCCGGTACTGGCGAAGGCAACCAGTCTTGCTCCGGAAAAATAGGTGTTTAAATTGGCGTCCATATAAAAGCTCAGCAGGCGGCTCCGTTCCTGTGATACCATGTATTCTTCATCCGAAACATCCGTCTTTTCATACTGATCAGCACCGGTAATCATCTGTGCCAGCGCATATGTATGGCTTAACGGGTAGTTAAACACCGGATATTCCGAGAGAGATACCTCCTGTCCCGGCGCAATATCTCCCAGAAGAATCGCCTTGCCATAGAGAATCAATGCAGCATCCTCCAGCGGCTCTTCAAAATGATTTACCACCGTTCCGCTGATGGTACCGCCGAACATCCTCATCTCCCCGCCGATTTCCATCTGCCCGTTCCGTTCCAGCTGTCTGGACAACGTAAACAGCTTCGGTGTAAACGCCACCGTGTCTCTTACCCGAATCTCCGTCCGATCCGGCAGCATTCCGATACTGGTTTTATAATTTTCCTCCCCGGTAAATCTAGGAGCTGTTACTGATTCATAAAAATAGCTCTTGGTTACCGGACGAACCGTGTACTCCGGCCGCAGCTTCACCGTATACGGTTTATTATACGGGCTTCGGATATTCACATACGTTTCTTCCTCTACTTGCTCTCCGGTAGTATCCAGAATCGTTGCATACGTCACAAAAGGCGCGCGGAAACGGGTTCCGATTCCCATCACATAGATAATTCCGGTAAACAGAACTGCGCAGGCCGCCACCGCTGCCATGTAATAGCAATGAATCTTCCTCTTCTTTAAACAAAAGTAAAGTGCCGGTCCGATCAGCAGAAGATAGATAATAATTACTACCGTATACAGAGCTACATTGGGCAGTCTTCCTGCATCTCCCGTATTTACCAGACCCTGAATTGCAAAATAAAGACTGGAAAAACCATAGTATTCCATCTGGGAAAGCTCATTGATCTTCGTTTCCCCCAGCGTCTTCGTCAGGAATTTTTCCAGAAAAGCCGGTCGTTTCTCGCAAAAATCTCCAATCTCTCCCAGGGAAAAAGCTGCCGCCACAATCCGTCCGCGCTTCAGTCGTGTAAAGGAGAGCAGCGGGAAACCCTCACCCGGAATCAAAGTTCTTCCATTTTTTAAGTTGATATCCGCACAGACCAGAGGCAACACCGAATCCTGCGGTGCATTCTCGGCATACTCCATGCCCATATTGACTTCCGTTTTTTGGGGCTCCGTATAGGGAGGTTCCAGAATCTCCCCTGCAAAAAAGCCCATGGCTTCGCGGTATCTTCTTCCGCCTCCCAGCAATAAGGTTCCACCTCTGTCCACCCAGAGATAAAGGGCATCCTGCTGCACCTGCGACAGCTGATTCAAATCATAATCAGAAATCACTACCAGATCCAGTTGATCATATCCCAGTACATCCTCCGGGGCATTCCCCTGATCCAGAGAGATCATTGTGGTTTTGACAGAACCGTAATGCATCCCCACCCCATCCAGATACGCAAGACTCTCCGGTTCATCGCTGAACACGCCTACAAAGCATTCTGATACATCCCGGCTGATGGAAAGCTTCAGACGCTTTCTTATCAATTCCCGCCCGGATTCCTCACAGACACTGACATACATCTGGTCTGTTTTTACCCCCAGCGGAATATAACAGACCTTCTCTGTCTTCCCCTGCCCCTTGAGAACAATCGGATACTCATAACGGTATACCTCCAGACTGGATTCTGTCGTCAGAATCTTAAGCGTACCGGAGAAATCCGTGTCGTCCTGATGGTTCAAAAGAACCGTTACCTTTACGTAACGGTCTCCCTTCGCCGTATCATTAAACCCATAGGAAACATTCATCTCCAGTGCTCCGCTCTGTCCTGCCGGTGAAGCTGCTTCCGCCCTCTCCTGCATACACAGTACGGCACACATCAAACAAAATACGAAAATCAGGAAACAGATAAACTGTTTTCCTCTCTTGACAAATTGTCTCATAATCCTGCTCCTCATATGAAGTAATCCTAAGTAATACTTCGCAGTTCCGCGCTATTCCGGCGTATCGAAATTCTCTTTATTGATATCAAAATCCGTCTTCAGCTTCACGGTAAATACGGTACCGTTCAAATCACTGGCCACGGAGATAGTGCCCCCATGCATATCTACGATATTTTTAACAATAGCAAGTCCTAAGCCGGTTCCTCCGGTGTTGGTGGAACGGGACTGCTCTACACGGTAGAACTTATTGAAAATCAGCGGCAGTTCCTCTTCCGGAATCACATAACCATAATTGGTCACAGAGATGGCCACCACCTGGCCGGAGGCATGGATATCCACCAGAACCCGTTTCCCGTCAGCTCCGTACTTAATCGCATTATTAATCAGATTGTCAAACAGGCGGGCCAGCAGATTGCCGTCTGCGTTGATTACCATGGCCGGCACATTGCTTTTTAACTCATAAGACAGGTTCTTATTCTTGAAGCTGGGATAGAATTCCTCCAGCAGCTGGCTGAGAAGCTTTACCACATCCACCCTGGACACATGCATGGAAACCCGGCCATAATTCAACTTGGTAAATCCGAATAGATCCTCAATCAGCTTCTCTAACCGTTTGGACTTGGCATAAGCAATATCTATGTACTTTTTCTGCATATCCCGGGGGATCTCCACCTTGCCGGAAAGCAGCTCCAGATAGCCGATGATAGAAGTCAGCGGAGTGCGCAGATCATGGGCCACATTGGTAATCAGCTCATTCTTGGTGCGCTCCGCCTCCCGCTCCTTATCCATCAGGTTCCGGATATCTCCCACCATCTTGTTTAAATTCACTGCCATAGCAGAGAACTCATCATCCCCGTCCACCTCCACTGTGGTATTCAGATCCCCCTCGGAGATGTTCTGAATCGCGGCGGAAATCCTGGCGATATAGCGAAGGGACTTTTCCTGCAGCATCAGAAAGGTCACGGAGAAAATAAAAATGCCGGAGAGCACATAGAGCAGCATCATCAGAGTGTCCAGCTCCGTCAGCTGGAGGAGAAAAGAGTCTCCGTGTCTGGTATCCCTCAGGTAGGAGGTGAACATGGAAACATTGGCGATCAGAAAGACCTCGATTAAACAGGCTATGATCGCGCTGTAAAAAATATTCAGTATCATTCTTGTACGAAACCGATTGCTCAAATCCTTATTTTTCAATTTTGTATCCTACCCCCCAGACAGTGGTAATGATCTTATTCTGTCTGGTATCCTCTTTCATCTTGCCGCGCAGTCTCCGAATATGTACCATAACGGTGTTATTGGCCTCATAGACCTTCTCATTCCACACCTTCTCAAAAATCTCATCCGTGCTGAATACCCGTCCCGGGTTCGAAGCCAGAAGATAGAGAATGTCAAATTCAATGGGGGTCAGCTTGATCTCTTCTCCGTAAACCGTCACCTTGTGATTATCTTTGTTGATGACCAGGCCCTTAATGGAAATCTCATTTCCCACAGAGGCCGCCGCATTACTCTGCGGGTTCAGCTGTGTATACCGGCGCAGCTGGGATTTCACCCGGGCCGTCAGCTCCAGCGGATTGAACGGCTTCACCACATAGTCATCCGCTCCGGTCCCCAGTCCCAGAATCTTATCCAGATCCGTGGAGCGGGCGCTGAGCATGATAATCGGAATATTATTGGTTTCCCGAATCTTCCGGCACATCTCCAGGCCATCCATACCCGGCATCATGATATCCAGAAGTACCAGCTGAATACTCTCCTTCTCCAGAATCTCCAGCCCCTGGGCCGCATTCTCCGCTTTAAACACTTTATATCCGTCACTGACCAGATAGATTTCCACCAGATCCGCAATTTCCTTCTCATCATCCACAACCAGAATATTGATATCAGGCATAGAAAAATCCTCCCTCATTCGTAAACTTATGTGATACCTGCCGGTTTCGTTCCACACTCCGGCACTATCCAGCTTTAGTTTACCATAAGGAAGGATTTTATGCTTTAAAATTATCTTACATTTTTGGAGAAAAAAGGCTTTCCTCCGCCCAATAAGCATCCGGAAACTACTGTTCCTGCTCCATCGGAATAAATACCCTGCTTTCTCTTGGATCCGCCGCTTTGCGAATCTGTTTTGCCGCCTGCACGGCCTCCAGAGCAAACTGCTCCTGAGCGCAGACCGGCGCTTTCCCGCGGCGATCTTTCTTTACATACGTTCCGTCCGGCTGCAGATACTGTGCCTTCACATTATCCTCCAGCTGAACCTCCAGAATATGCATCAGACGCTTCTTCAGCTGCTCATCCTCCACCGGGAAGAGAATCTCCACCCGGCGATCCAGATTTCGCGGCATCCAGTCGGCACTTCCCATGAAAAGTCTGGGATCCCCGTCATTCTCAAAATAGAAGATACGGCTGTGCTCCAGGAACTGTCCCACAATAGAGCAAACTGTAATATTTTCACTTAGTCCCGCTACTCCGGCCTTCAGGCAGCAGATCCCCCGTATAATCAAATGAATCTCTACGCCGGCGCAGGATGCCTCATAAAGGTTGGCAATGATCTCCTTATCACAGAGAGAATTCATCTTGGCGATGATTTTTGCCGGCTTTCCGTTCTTTGCATTTCTTGTCTCCCGCTGAATCAGGCGCAGGAACCGCCCTCTCAGCCACAGCGGTGCCAGGGAAAGCTTATTCCAGGCCAACGGCTCCGAATAACCGGACAGCATATTAAAGACCGCCGTCGCATCCTCACCTATCTGCGGATCACAGGTCAGAAGACCACAGTCCGTATACAGCTTGGCCGTCGAATCATTATAGTTACCGGTGCCCAGGTGGACATAACGGCGAATGCCGTCCTCCTCCTTACGGACCACCAGCGTAATCTTGCTGTGAGTTTTTAGACCCAGAAGGCCATAGATCACATGACAACCGGCTTTCTCCAGCATCTTCGCCCAGAGAATGTTATTCTCCTCATCAAAACGGGCCTTCAGTTCCACCAGCACGGATACCTGCTTGCCGTTATCCGCCGCCTCAGCTAAGGCTGCAATAATCGGAGAATTGCCGCTGACGCGGTACAGGGTCTGCTTAATGGCCAGCACTTCCGGATCCTTGGCTGCCTTCCGGATAAAATCCACCACCGGCTCAAAGGTCTCGAATGGATGGAACAAAAAGATATCCTTTTTCCGGATATTAGTAAAAATATCATCCTCATTCATCAGGGCAGGAACCGGCTGCGGAATATGCTTCGGTGTCTTCAGCGAATCAAAGCCGTCCAGGCCATAAACCTTCATCAATACCGTCAGATCCAACGGCCCGTTGATCTCGTAGATCGCCTCCCAGGAAACCTCCAGCTCTTTTTTCAGAATCTTGATGAGGCGCTTATCTGCTTTCTCTTCAATATCCAGACGGATTACTTCTCCCCACTGGCGCTTCTTTAATTTCTTCTCGATCTCCTTTAACAGATCCTCCGCCTCATCCTCATCAAAGCTTAAATCCGCATTCCGCATAATGCGGAAGGGATGGCTGGTAATGATATCATAATTTAAAAACAGCTTATCAATATTTCTTTCAATGATCTCTTCCAGATAAATAATTCTGGTTGCGGCAGCTGTCTCATCTTCATTCTCCCGCTCCACAGCTTCTCCGGAAAGCGACGGAATCTCCACCACCCGCGGCAGGACACTGGGCACCTGCACCATGGCAAACTCCAGATCTCCGTCTCCTTTTTTCTTCTTCACCAATGCCGCAATATTTAGGGATTTATTCCGAATCAGCGGGAACGGACGGGAGGAATCCACAGCCATCGGTGTCAGCACCGGATATACCGAGGTCATGAAATAATCGTCCACATAAGCTGCCTCTTCCGGTGTCAGATCTTCGTGGCGGGTAATAATCCGCAGGCCGTTCTGCTTTAAGAGCGGAAGCAGCATCCGGTTATAGGTCTTATACTGATCTTCCACCAGAGCGTGGGTCTTCTCCCCAATGGCCTGAAGCTGTCCGGAAACCGTCATTCCAGCGATATCCGGCTTCTTGTAGCCGGCATGAATCATATCTTTTAAGGATGCCACCCGAACCATGAAAAACTCATCCAGGTTGGAGGCAGTAATGCTTAAAAACTTCAGCCGGTCAAACAGAGGAGTCGTCTTATCTCTGGCCTCGCCCAACACACGGTAGTTAAATTCCAGCCAGCTCAATTCACGGTTCACATAATTATCCGGATCCCCAAATCTGGAAAGCGCGTCTGCCATATCTTATCTCCCCCTTTTCTGCCGGAGTACCGGCCGGATTCCAAAAACCTCTTCAAAGAAATCTGCCTTCGAATCAAAGGAATACTGTTCCAGAACAATACTTCCGCTGTAATCCGTCGTAATCACCAGCTTCTCGGCACGGACAGCCATACGGCAGTCCGCCAGCTTCTGCTTATGACTGCGATCCATAGAATTCGCCAGGCGAAGAATTGCCGTCAGCTTGGCAATCAGAATTGTCAGCTCCCGCTTGGTAATCCCCTGTCCTTCATAGAGAGACAGATCCGAATCCAGCTCCACCTCATCGTAAGCATATTCCTGTAAATTGTATCGGACAATATTGGCAATGATCTCCCGTTCCAGATGAGATACACCAATCATCTCCGTAGCCATAATAATCTGATAGGAATTCTCCGTTCCTTTAGTAATATTCACAAATTTTCCGCAATCATGAAGAATCGCTGCAATCCGAAGCAGCAGACGCTCTCTGTCGCTCATTCCGTGATATTTCCGAGTCGAGTTAAAGATGGCTGCCGCTGCTCTCTCCACCTCAGCGGTATGGGCCGAGTTGCACTTATAACGTTTTGCCATATGACGGGCGGTAGAAAGGATATCTCCCTCAAAATCATGCCGGAACTTTACCAGATGCTTTTCCTGGGCATATTCCGCAGCAATGCCGTCACACAGGGTAATGCCCGGAGCCCACAGCTGCTGTGCTCCCGTCATCTCCAGAATCTTCTTGTACAGAATTGATCCGGGTACCAGAATCGCCGCATACTCTCTGGACAGCTCATATTCATCTTCAATCTCATCCAGAGACATAGTACAGAGATGATCGCAGAACTGCACAAATTCCCCGGCAGTAAACAGATTTCTGGTCTTCTCCTTCATCCCCCGTTTCAACATATAATTGATGCTTTCTCCGGTGGCGATCAGTGTCCTGATCTGGCGATCCTTTAAATACATTTTCCGGAAGGTACGGAGTTCATATTCCACCATCTCTTCAATCACCGACGGAATCATCCGGTAGTCGATTCTCCAGTGGGATGCCATCTCACTCAGACGCAATGCACCCAGAAGCAGATTCTGGGTAAATGCCAGAACCCCATCCTCAAACATGGAGATCTGGGTGCTGCCGAACCCCACATCCATGATGGCAGCTCCGCTCTGCAGCAGCTTCGTAAATTCCGCATCCCGGGCAGCCACTGCCTTAAAACTCTTAAACCGAAGTTCTGAATTGCTGATGGTCATAACCCGAAGCCCTGTCCGGACCTGAATCTGATCCAGAACAATCTGGCTGTTCTTCGCCTCCCGCAGGGCGCTGCTGGCATAGGCGCGGTAATCCTCCACCCGATAGGTTTTCATTACCTGACTGAAATTATTCAGCACCGTACACATCTCTGTTACCAGCTCATAGCTGATTTTTCCGTCATTATATGTGTCCTTGCCCAGAACCAGAGCATGACGCAGATGATCAATCTCACGGATACCGTATTTTTCAGAAATCTCATAGATTCCCAGCTCCAGTTCAAACGAACCCACATCAATGGCGGCAAAGGTCCTGATTGCCATGTTACATCTCCTCCTGCTTCCTCTTCCCAAGCAAATAGGCAATAAACTGGGCAGCCGTACGTCCGGACAGACCGCCGTGACTCAGCTCCCATTTGTTCGCCTCCAAATATAACTCCTCTTCCGGCATGGTCACGCCGAATTTTTCTGCCAGAACCTTAACAATCTTCTGGAATTCCTTCTTGTTTGGAGAACCGAAGTAAATCGTCACACCAAAACGGGCCACCAGCGACAACTTCTCCTGCACCGTATCGTTGCTGTGTAAATCATCATCCAGTTCCCGCTTGTCACTGAATTTCTCACGAATCAGATGGCGGCGGTTGGAGGTGGCATAGATCAGTACATTCTGCGGTTTAATTCCCAGACCTCCCTCAATGATTGCCTTTAAATATTTGTATTCAATCTCATAGTCCTCAAAGGACAGGTCATCCATGTAAATAATAAATTTATAATTCCGATCCTTGATCTGCTCCAGCACATCGGAAAGTCCGCGGAACTGATGCTTATACACCTCTATCATCCGCAGGCCCCGATCGTAATACTGATTTAAGATTGCCTTAATGCTGGAAGACTTTCCGGTACCGCTGTCACCAAACAGCAGACAGTTATTCGCTGCTCTTCCCTCGATAAATGCTTCTGTATTCTCAATCAGCTTTTTCTTCTGAATCTCATAGCCAACCAGATCATCCAGGGAAATATGCTCTACCCGGGTAATGGGTTCAATCCGGGCGTGTTGTTCATTCTCCTCCATACAGATATGAAACGCTTTATTCAAGCCGAACTTGCCGACACCGAATTCCCGATAG
Organism: Clostridium sp.; assembly: GCA_016302185.1. GTDB lineage: Bacteria > Bacillota > Clostridia > Lachnospirales > Lachnospiraceae > Otoolea. Next base: position 25,068 of record JAEDOC010000004.1, read on the forward strand.
AACTCCGTCACAATCGCCTGGAATTCTTCTCCGCTTTCTGCCGTCTCCAGCTGACAGGCCAGCTCTACGATGCGATCACGAATCCGGCGGTTAAAAACCCGGCTGTTCTCTGACGGATTCTCATAGGTCTTCATCAGTGTCCAGATTCCGTTCGCCCCGTCGTCCAGAACAGCGATATCACAGGAAAACAGCTCCTGCATCAGCGCAAAATCATGACCGGCCAGCTGACTTAAGGTTCCTGTGACAGGTCCAACAATCTCACAGGAGGTACTGTAAGCGTTCTCATGATTTGCCATACAAAAAGCAAGAAAGCAGTGCCACAGATTTCCCTTGAAGCCATAGGTCACAGCCAGCTCAATCAGCCGGTTGGCACAGGCATAGGCATCGGGAGCACCGGCCCCTTTTTTCTCTGAGCCCGGACATTCCGGTCGCCCTGCGCTATGTAACAGCTCACACATATCATCAAACAGCTGCTGATATTTTAAGTTGCGGTAAAGAATCATTTCCCTTTTTTCTGTCATTCCTGTCATTGTTTTAAAGCCTCGTATTCTTTCATCCTCTGATTAGTAGCAGCCCAGAATCCTTACGTTCTGCGCTTCTCTCTGAATTCCGTACAGAGCATTTAATACTCCCGCATTCTCCAGATTTCCTTCGATATCCACAAAGAAACGGTACTCCCAGCTTCTGTCCGGAACCGGGCGGGATTCGATCCGTTTCATATTAACATGGTTAAAAATAAAATTGCCCAGAATATTATACAGGGAACCGCTGGTGTGCGGAAGCTCAAAACAGATACTGACCGTGGCCGCATCCGCCCTGTACACCGGTTCTCTGGAGAGAATCAGGAAGCGCGTCGTATTATCGCTGCTGTTATTGATCCCCTTTGCCAGTATCTTTAACCCGTAAAGCTCCCCGGCAATCTCACTGGCCACTGCCGCCTGGGTTTTATCCTGCTCCTCATGGATCTTCCTGGCAGCCACCGCATTATTCTCCATGCTCAGCTGCTGCCAGCCGGCATGACTGTTTAAATATTCCGAGCTCTGCATCAGTGCCTGGGGGTGCGCATACACCCGGGCGATATCTGAAAGCTCCGCATCCGGCGTGCCTAAAAGGCAGTGATTCACCGGAACGAGCGTCTCCGCCACAATATAATTCTCATATTTCAGCAGAAGATCATAATTATCGGTAACCGCACCGGCCGAGGAATTCTCAATGGGAAGCACCCCATAATCTGCTCTTCCGTCCTGCACCTCAATCATCAAATCCTCAAAACGGCGCACATGGTGAATATCCGCCTGTTTTCCAAAAAATCCCAGGGCAGCCGCATGGCCGTATGCTCCCTCCAGTCCCTGAAATGCAATCTTTTTTCCTGCGGTATCCAGCTGCTCCAGTCTCTGAAAGCCCAGATCCGGTTTCCCGATCCGTCCGGCAATCGTCTGATACTGATATCTGCGGCTTAAGGTCATCATCTGCAGAAACAGCTCTCCCACCGCCTGCTTATTGAATTCTCCCTCCGCCATGGAGGTAACCGCCGCTATTTTCTCCTGCTCCCGCTTCGCGTCATAAACCGCCTTGCCCGTTTCGATCTTGTACTCTGCCACTTCACCGCAAAGCCGCATCCGCTCCTCAAAGAGCTTCTCTATCTGATTGTCGATGCCATCCAGCTGCATCCGAATCTCCTGTAAATCCATGATGTCTGTCAGTTCTCCTTTTCCAGCATTTCAATAATCCGTTTTCTGGTGTAAGCACCGGCAAATTTTCTCTCCTCCGGCGGCAGCTCCTTCAGAAAAATCGGATCTCCAAACTCAATCGTAACCTTTCCCGGCTTTATAAAGGGCATATGTTTTTCAAAGATATCCGCTGTTCCGGTAATGGCTACCGGAACCACCGGACAACCGGATTTTTCGGCAATCTTTAAGCTTCCCTCTTTAAACGGCAGCAGTTCCTTCAGATCGTCATTCCGGTTTCTGGTTCCCTCTGGAAAGATCCAGACAGAAACACCGCGTTTGATTTTCTCCACACCCGCCAGAATCGTCTTTAAGCCTTCTTTGATATTTTTCCGATCCAGAAACAGGCAGTTTACATTAATCATCCAGCCGGACAGCAGCGGAATCTTCTCCATCTCCTTCTTGGCGATAAAGCCTACGCGGCCGGGAACCGTGGTATATCCCACCAGAATATCAAAATAGCTCCTGTGGTTTCCCACGTAAAGCACCGGCCTGTCCTCAGGAATCTTTTCATATCCCCTGACAGTAACCTCTGCCCCTGCCATTTTGAGAATCTTCACAAACATCTTCCGGACAATCCGAAGACTCTCCTCCTCCATCTTATCCCGATCCGTTTTTCCCAGCTTCGTCAGTGCCCGAAGCTTCCCCGCGGAAAGAATCAAAAAGCCCACAACCGTTGCTGCTACTTTAAAAAAACGAAACATAGTCTCTCCCCTCTCTATCTGTATTATTATATAAAAAGTGTCATATTTTTACAAGAGGTTTAAAGCAGCGGCGCCAGCAGCCTGCAGCACTGTTCCCGGAAGCGGACCATCCATCCGCGTTCGGCATAGCTCTCTCTCGTAATCTCCCGGCATCTGGCCAGATCATTTAAAAATGCCTGCTCCAGATGCTCTGTCGTCTCTTCATCGTAAATTACTGCATTTACTTCAAAATTCAGCTGAAAGCTGCGGATATCCATGTTCGCCGTTCCGCAGCAGCTGACACAGCCATCCGCTGTCAGCGTCTTCGCGTGAAGGAACCCATGCTCATACGTGAAACAACGGGCACCGGCCCGGATCAGATCACCTATATAGGAATAGCCTGCCCAGTAAACAAAGGGGTGATCCGGCTTGCAGGGAATCATTACCCGCACGTCCACCCCCGAATGAGCTGCAATCTGCAGCGCCGACAGTACCGCATCGTCCGGCACAAAATAAGGCGTCTGGATATAAACATGATGTCTGGCCTTATGAATCAGTTCCAGGTAATTATCCCGAATCTGCCGTGTCTGCATATCCGGACCGCTGGAAATAATCTGGATTCCCGCCAGTTCCTGTACGGATTCCGGAACAGGCGGCGGCACCAGCATCTGAAAATACCGGACATTCTTAAATAGATTCTCCTTCGCCGCATAGTTCCAGTCCTGAGCGAAGCGGATCTCCAATCCCAGGACCGCCTCTCCCCGAATCTTTAAGTGGGTATCCCGCCAATAACCAAACTTCGGATCTCTGGATATATATTCCCGGCCGATATTAAAACCTCCCACATAGCCGACACTTCCGTCAATTACCACGATTTTTCTGTGATTCCGGTAATTCACACGAAGGTTCAGCCGGCCCAGTATCGGAGGGAAAAATACTGCTGTCTGAATGCCCGCATCCCGAAGTTCCCGCCAACGCTGCTTCGGCATGAAACGTCCTCCCATACCGTCACAGAGAATCCGCACCTCCACGCCCTGACGCACTTTGTCCTTTAATACTGGAATCAGGGAATGAAATACTTCATCATCTTTAATGATATAATACTGCATATGAATATAAGAGCGGGCTTTGGCCAGCTCTTCTCTCATATCCTTAAATTTTTCTTCCCCATCCGTCAGAACCGTAATCCGGTTATTCAGCGTCAGCACGGCACCGGAGACATCCAGATTATACAGAACCAGATCCGAATACATTCCGTCCAGTGTCCCCAGAAGAGCCATATCCTGACTCCTGATAAACTTCTCCTGATGTCTGGCCGAATAACGGAGCCGGTCCTCCACCTCCTTGATACGGAACATCTTGCTCTTTCTGAAATCCTGTTCCAGCAGAAGATACAGGAAAAAGCCCACTACCGGGAGAAAATTCAGCGCAAGCAGCCAGGTCCACACCGCTCTTGGGTCATGGCGCCGAAAAAAGACAATCATTATCGACAATATCAGGTTTACCACCAGCAGACCGGCCAGCAGCCAGTTAAAATTATCCCCTAACCATTGCATGCTTTCGTTCCTCTTCTACTTTACGAATTCCACCGTTCCGTTGGTTCTGGCCTCAATCGAATAACCTCCGACTCCGTACAGGATTCCCTCATAGCTTTCCAGCGTTCCGTTATAAAAGATGCTGTAGAGACAGCCGTCCTTCGATGGGGTTCCGTTCAGATACGGGAGCAGCGGATGATCTTTATTTTCCTCAAAAGGCACACAGATATCCATCGCCAGCTCCCATCCTTCCGGGTGGATTCCCTGTTCCTCCAGTTCCAGAAGATACAGCATCACTGCCTGGCATACCGTCTGCGCTTCACTGGTATATTTTGCTTCTCTGGCCTTTCTTACATATCCCCACAGCCGTGGCGCCAGAAGCCCGGCGAGAATTGCCATGATCGCCAGGGCAATCAGCAGATCCAAAAGAGTAAAACCGGTATTCTTCCTCTGTTCTTTCGTCTTTTTCATCCTTTTCCCCCATTCGCACCAATTTCTGCCCGTCAGCTCTAACGAAACTGGTTTTTCTCCTCATCATAGACAAAACCGGCCAGCGCAAGCTGCTCCGTCAGCATGCTTTTTTCTTCTTCCATATCCTCACATAACGCATCCAGTGTTTCATATCGATCCCGAAGCAAGGTGTTCACAACACTCATGCACATCACAGGATCCTTCGGTAGTTTTCCCATCCTGTTCCTCCCCTACTCATATTCAAAGGTTACTGTCACATAGTAGCCTCTGGAATTTTCTTCTATCTTTTTCACAACACCGTGATCCGCTCTCAGACGGTCATTCAGCTTAAATAACCCGGACATGGCCACCGCCGGTTCAATCATATAATTGACATTAAACGGTGTCACCGATTCGGTCACCTCCACCACCTGGCCCTCTTTCACCAGCCCGGGCCGTTCCATTTTAAAAACCACATCTCTTGTCATGATGCAGCTCACTTCCTTTCCTCTGACTTTCTCAGACTCCAGTATAAGTCAGACCGGAAAAATAATCAATTCTTTCCATCTAATGTTTCTGCTCCTCTCTTCAGCAAAACAAAGCCAAGGGAAGCCAGAAGAAGCGCAAATAAACCAATAGAAACCGTCCATCCATGGTGCAGCAGCCACTGCAGGAAGGAGCCCCTTTCTTCTGCCTCTACTTCCCCCGAAACTGCAGATGTCTCTGCTGTCATGGTTTCCTTTTGTTCCTCCACTGCCGGTTCCTCTATCCGCAGGTATTCCATCTGCAGCCGGTAACGGTTCACATCCGGCAGATTTACCTCGCCTGCGTACACCGCGCGGCAGTCCCAGACTCTTCGCGACCCGCGGACCAATGCATCCCGGCAGAGAATTCCGCCGTCGTCTGCATATGGCTCTCCGGCCCAGCAAAACTCTTCCAGCCGGCAGTCTTCTTCCGTCGTGCCGATGGCATCCAGCAGTTCCTCCCTGCATTCTGTTAACGGCGGCTGCTCCGACTGGTGAGATACCCTTGTTTCTCCAAAAGAGTAAGTATCCGCACCGTAGCTGTGAAAGGTTACCGTAAACTCCAGATCGTTACTCCACCGTTCCTTCTCATACTCCGTCCTGCTCAGAGGAAGGGATACCGTAAGCGTCTGTCCGCTCTCTTCATCCTCCACCTCCATGGAAGCTGTCTCCGGAATCACGGCATTCTTCGTAACCTCCGGATATATGACTTCTCCGGATACCTCCCGCCTGCGGCCGGTGTCAGGCACGGAAATCACCTGACTGCAATTCAGCTTCCAGGCGGTTCCTTCCTCATCCGTCCAATACTCCTCCGGCTCCGGCAGCTGGTCCTCCCTGTCGTAAATCTCAGAATAATGAATCCTTCTCTCCTGATCTCCCTGCAGGCTTGTCTCCTCCCCGGACACAGCCGCAAAGGCAGGAGCCGCTCCAATGCACAGGCAGAACCCAGCCAGGAAAAATGCTCTCACTACTGCCCTACTCCTTTCTGCTGCGTTCCTTCCTCCCGGAAAACCGTTTTCCCGTCTCTTTCTTTCCTTTTTCTTCATGCTGTAGCCTCCCTTTCTGCCATTCCCCTGCCGCCGTCTCCTGCCAGCAAAATAACATTTCTCCGTAGGCCTTTTTCAGTCCTCCATTTATTTTGTCCATTGCCCCTCCTCACATGCCATTTTCGACATAACACAAAACTGCCAGCCTGAAAAAGCCGACAAAACAGTATATGAGGTTATTGTTTTCTGTATTCCGGGTTTCTTTTTGCGAACCGCATCCGAAATCACGAATGTATCATCCTGAACAGGATGGTGAATCAGAGGAATCTCTGTATTGTATTTCTATTATACCCGATCTCTCCCCGGAATGCAATCCGCCCGAAAGGGGAGAATGTCAAAACAGACACCGGTTTTCCGACCGGTGCCTGCTGTTATTTCATCATTTTAATGCTGTTTCATCGGAAGATTACCGGTTGTTCCAGCAGTTCCGTCTTTACCACAATATACGGCCATGAAGGCTCCAGGCACGCCTGTGACTGCTTATCCGGGCCTATCAGTTCCGTCTTGATGATAATGGAATTCTCTGTCAGATACAGCTCCGGCACGGTGATACTATAGCCTCCCGTCTTCTGTTCTCCATAGCCGGCAGCAATGAACAGATTCTGATCATTGGTATAGGTCAAACGAAACGAATTTTTCTTTTTCTGCTCAATGATTTGTGTCAGCTCCGCCGGAATCTCCCCCGGTGATGCCACGGTAAACTCCAGATCCTTTACTTTTTTCTCTTCTCCTTTGTCTCCTCCGCAGCCAGTCAGGCCAAGAAGCAGAACAAACAGGCTGAAAAAAAGAAGCCGCAGAGGCAGAAACCGGTATTTTCTCATAAAAAACTCCATCCAGTTTGATTGTTACCATTGTATTCTGTCCTCTTCTTTTCTATTCTGCGAAAAAGCCATTTTCTCCGGCAATCCTCATAAGAATGGTTTTCCCCATCTTCCTCGCACAGGTCAGCAGCTCCCTATTGGCCTGTTCCCATTCTCCAAAAGAATTGCGGCAACAATACACCGTATGGCAGGCTGCCAGCCTCTGTCTGGCCCGCTCCAGCAGCTCTCCGGAAACCGGTGTAAAGGCCTCTGCTGCCAGCGTCTCCGCCGCCAGAGCCAGAGAAACCGGATAATCCAGATCATTTTGAAACAAAATACCGGAATAAAAAGGAATTCCTTCCCGCTGCAGCTTCCGGTAACAGCTTCGTCCACTTCCGCCTCCGCCAATCACGAACACCTCCGGAAGCCCTTCCGGTGCCGCAAGCTCCGGACTGATGCTCCCTTCATCAAAGCTTCCCACAGTGATGCCGAACAATTCCCGGATATATCCAGGGACAAATATCTCCTCCGGCGTTCCGAATCTCTCCACCGTGTCTCCCTTGACACAGAGAATCCGGTCCGAAATCCGTTCCGCCAGATCCAGCTCATGAAGGGAGAGAATCACCGTACATTGCTTTTCCCTGGTCATTTTCTGAAGTGTGGACAGAAACTCCAGCTTATGTTTTACATCCAGATAGGAGGTCGGTTCATCCAGAAGGATAATCTCCGGCTCCTGACAGACCGCCCGGGCCAGAATCACCCGCTGGCGCTGGCCGTCACTCAGCGTTCTGAAATCCTGATAGCGCAGGCCCGTCACTCCGACCAGCTCCATCGCCGCTTCCACTGCCCTGTGATCCTCCGGAGAAAGAAAGCCAAAGGTTCCGGTGTACGGATACCGCCCGGCCTCCACCACCTCTTCCGAAGTCATCCGCTCCGGCTGTGACTTTTCGGTAAATACCACCGCCATTTTTCTGGCACGGGCCCGGCCATCCTGTTTTAAAAAGTCCTGATCATTCAGAAACACCGTGCCGCCCAGCAATGCCAGCTGACCTGCCATGCTTTTTAACAGCGTGGATTTTCCCGCACCGTTGGGTCCAATCAGCGTCAGAATCTCTCCCCGCTTCACCTCTATATCTACCTGATGAATCAGAGGAATTCCCTGATATCCCACCGTCATGTTTTCCGTCCGAAAATAAAACGACTCCATGACTTATCCTCTCTCCTTTCTGCGATCCGCCAGAATCAGAAGTACCACCGGCGCACCGAAGATCGCTGTCACCGTGCTGATGGAGAGTTCCGTGGGCGCAAATGCGGTCCGCGCCAGCAGATCACAGAAGCAGCAGAACACACTTCCCCCCAGAAAACAGGCCGGAATCAGCACCACCGGCTTTGACGTCCGAAACAGGGATTTTACCAGGTGTGGCACTGCGATTCCCACGAAGGACACCGGTCCCGCATAGGCGGTCACACAGGCCGCCAGAATGCTGGAGAGAATCACCAGGGCCGCTCGAAACCGTCTCAAATCAACCCCCACACTCTCCGCATAGGACTCTCCCATCTGATATGCATTCATTGGCTTGGCCATACAGAAAGCTCCCAGAAAAGCAACAGCCACCACCATCGCCATCACTCTGACATTTTCCCAGGAAATCCCGGAAAAGCTGCCCATGGACCAATTGTGGAGATTCACGATATCCGCATCCTCCGCAAAGGTAACCACCACATCAGTGACCGCAGAACAGATATAACCTATCATCACACCGCTGATGACTAAGATAGACATGCGTGGCACCCGGCGGGACAGAAGAAGAACAAAGGCCATAGACAGCAGCGCTCCTGCAAATGCGGCCAGAATCAGTGCCGCCGAGCTTACCGCTGCTGCCCGGCCCAGAGATGTTACCATAAACAGAGCCACCATCAGCTTGGCTCCCGAGGAAATTCCCAGAACAAAAGGACCCGCAATGGGATTATGAAAAAAGGTCTGCAGAAGATATCCGGCCAGTGCCAGCGCACCGCCTAAGAGAATCGCCGCCAGTACCCGCGGAAGGCGGATTTCCCAGAGAATCTTTGAAGCTGTGCTCTCCCCGTGACGATCCATCAATCCGGTCAGGAGCTCCGGCAGGGAAAGCGAAACGCTGCCTACACAGACCCCCAGACAGAAAAACACCAGGAGAAGTCCCATGAGAAATACGAAACCGCCCAGCAATACTATTTTTTCCTTGTTTTTTCCCGATTCTGACATGTGATGTAAACTCATAATTCTCTCCCCGGAACATTTGCCGTCTTCCGACAGATATGACCGATTTTCTCCCGCAAAAACGCAGATAAGCTTCAGTGCAGATGAAACAGATACGTCAGATTCTCTTCCTCCGGTGTGGTAAAGACAGCATGAAAATCTGCTGCCAGAAATCCCAGTCCCATGGATTCCTGATATAAATTCTCTGAAGTGCACCAGACATTGCCTTCCTTGACTGCCTTAAAATCTGCCAGTACGCTGTTTTTTTCCACCAGCTGGGAAAGCGTCTGCACCGGGCCGTCCACCGTACTGTTATAGATGAGGACATCGGCATCCCGGGCCGCGTTCAAAAACTGTTCCATCTGCATGGTCTCCGTCGATGTCCGGCGTTCGCCATCTCCCAAATCAGAAAACAGATAGGTTCCACCGGCCTGTTCTATCAGTTTTCCGATATAATCCGTTCCTTTTCGTACATTAACCGCGCCATTGGCCGTAAGATAGAAAAACGCCGCCGTCTTTCCTGTCTTCTCCCCCTGACCGGCCGCTTCCAGAGCTGACTTCTGGGTAAGAAACACTGTTTCCGCCTCTTTTTCTTTTTCCGCCAGCAGGCCGTAAAGCTTAATCCATTCCATCCGTCCCAGGGGGTCCGTCTCGTAGCTGGAATGATCCACCAGCACCGGGATTCCCAGCTTTTCCAGGCTTTCCCTGACCTCCGGAGAATGAAAAATCATGGTATTTTCCACTGCCAGACTACAGTCCTCCGAAAGAATCCGTTCATAATCCGGGGCATTGTACTTACCGGCATAAAGAATCTCTCCCGCTTCCATCGCTTCCCTTGCTTCTTCTATCTGCCATCCGGACGCGTCGGTTCCCGAAAAACGGATCCGATTCAGCGCATCCAGGGAGCGAAACATATCCATCGCCGCCGTCGCCACCAGATAGATCTGATCCACCGGCTGTTCTAAAACAGCCACATCCCCGTCCAGCTGTTCCGGCACCGGTTTTCCTTCCGGTACCAGCAGAAAGCGGCTTCCGTCGGAAATCACAATCAGTGCATAACCGTCATTATAATAATTGACCGCAAACTGTCCGGCCGCCGCCAGCTCCATCGTCCCCTGAAAGGTAAGCTCCGGACTTATCTTCCTGTTGTTCTCCGCCATCTGCGCCGCAGTTTCGAGCTTTTCTGTCTTTCCGCAACCGCTGAGGAAAAAGAGGAGGATAAACAGGCCAAGCAGAGGTTCGCTTTTCCTCTTACTTTTTCTCTCTTTTTTCCGAAACAGCCATAGGATAACAGCCACAGCCAAAATCACCAACAAGCCAAACACATAAACCGCCATTCGAACCGATTCGTTTTCTTCTGATACCAGATTCGCAGAATCCGAGGAAAAATATAACTGATACTCGATCTCATGGGGATTTCCCATCGCCACCGTATCCGCAATCACCAAAATCTCCTGATCCAGTGCTTCCACCGGAATCCGAAACACAGAGCCGTTACCGATACGTTTCCCCCAGTCTTCCACCGGAAGCAGTGTCTCTCCATCCACAATCATATAGTCATAATTGGGGCTGGTCCACTCAATCACAGCTTCTGCCTGTCCGTCTTCCACTTCCAGATACGCCGGAGACAGCACACCGGCGCGGCCGGTTCCTCCGCTCAGTTCCACAGAAATCTCGTAGCTTCCATCTGCCAGCTGTGCATAAGAACGGAGCGGCAAAACAATCACACCGACAGCCAGAAAGCAGAATGTAGCGAAAAGGAACGCCATTCTTTTTATCCCTGTGCTCCTCATGCTATTCCTCCCCGTTTGCAGATAGTCCAAGGTGCTTCATCGCTTTTCTTGCATGGTCCACATAGAGCGCCTGAATATCCGGATTTTCTCCCAGACCGCGCAAGATACACTGTACTGTATAGCCTTCCGCTTCCAGCCGACTCTTCCAGGAATCCTCTCCCTCTCCGGCCATATCCTGATTGGCATGATCCCCGGCCACCACCATCAACGGCTTTACCACTACCCGTCGATAGGATTTTTTTTCCTTCAACAGACGCAGCACAGTATCCAGAGACGGCTCCGCTTCCACCGTTCCGATATAACAGTCGTCACAGCCCAATCCGGAAATCTCCTCCTGCAGTCTTAGGTATACCCGGTTCGATGAGCTTTCTGTCCCGTGTCCCATATAGCAAAAGGCTGTTTTTCCGTCGATATAAGGGCTGACTTCCTTTCTAAGAGCTGCCGCAGCCGGCGCAAAATCCTCTTCCTCCATTAACAGGGGACCGCCCAGCACCACCGTCTCAAATCTGTTCCGGTAACTTTCCACTTTCCCGGCTAATGCTGTATATTCATAGCCATTCATCAGGTGGGTCGGCTGAACCACCAGAGTATTTACACCGTCTTTCGCCGCCTGTATCAACGCTTCTTCTACATCAGCAAACACCAGGCCGCGTTCTTTTAATTTTCTTAAAATCATCCGGCTGGTAAATGCTCTTCGCACCTCATAATCGGGAAATGCTGCCGCC
>JAEDOC010000068.1 GCA_016302185.1 Clostridium sp.
TGTACGTCTCGTACCTCGAATCCGGCACGGTCTCTGGACAGACCGCCGGGGCCTAAGGCGGACAGACGTCTCTTATGGGTCAGCTCTGCCAGCGGGTTGTTCTGATCCATGAACTGGGACAGCTGGGAGCTTCCGAAGAACTCCTTCACCGCTGCAGTAACCGGCTTGATATTGATTAAGGACTGCGCAGAGATGCTCTCAATATCCTGAGTTGTCATTCTCTCCCGTACCACACGCTCCATTCTGGAAAGACCGATTCGGTACTGATTCTGCAGCAGCTCGCCCACGGCACGGATACGACGGTTTCCTAAGTGGTCGATATCATCAGAGGTACCGATACCGCCCTCCAAGTGCATGTTGTAGTTGATGGAAGCAATGATATCTTCCTTCGTAATATGCTTCGGAATCAGATCATGGAGATCTCTCTTAATCAGAGTCTTTAACTGCTCCACATCATCTCCGGCTTCTTCCAGAATTCCCTGCAGCACCGGATAGAATACCAGCTCCGTCACACCAACCTCTGCCGGATCGAAATCCACATACGCAGCCAGATCCACCATCATGTTGGAAAGAACCTTGTGGTTCTTCTTCTCTCCCTGGATCCATACAAACGGAATCGCTGCATTCTGGATATCAATCGCCAGCTGCTTGTCAACAACCGTACCTTTCTCCGCCAGAATCTCGCCGGTAGTGGTGTCTACCACATCCTCCGCCAGGGTATGGCCGGTAATACGGTTCTTAAAATGTAGCTTTTTATTAAACTTATAACGGCCCACCTTCGCCAGATCGTATCTTCTCGGATCGAAGAACATGCTGTTTAATAAGCTCTCGGCGCTGTCCACAGAAAGCGGCTCGCCCGGACGAATCTTCTTATATAATTCCAGAAGACCATCCTGATAATTATTGGACGGATCCTTCTCAAAGCTCTTCTCCAGCTTCAGCTCGTCACCGAAGAGGTCGATGATCTCCGCGTTGGTACCATAACCCAGGGCACGGATCAGGACAGTCACGGGAACCTTTCTCGTTCTGTCCACACGCACATAGAAAATATCATTGGAATCTGTCTCGTATTCCAGCCATGCGCCTCGGTTCGGGATCACCGTACAGCTGTAAAGCTCTGTACCGATCTTATCGTGTGTGATTCCATAGTAGATACCAGGGGAACGAACTAACTGGCTGACGATTACTCGCTCAGCACCATTAATTACGAAGGAACCGGTGTCAGTCATCAGCGGCAGATCACCCATGAAAATCTCGTGATCAAGAATTTCATCTTTATCTTTATTGCAAAGTCTTACCTTTACCTTTAAAGGAGCAGCGTAAGTTGCATCACGTTCTTTACATTCTTCGATTGTATATTTGATGTCATCTTTACACAGTGTAAAATCAACAAATTCCAAACTTAAATGTCCCGCAAAATCCGCAATGGGAGAGATATCGGAAAATACTTCCCGCAGTCCTTCATCGAGGAACCACTGGTATGAATTCTTCTGAATCTCAATTAAGTTCGGCATTTCCAGAACTTCTTTTTGTCTTGAGAAGGTCATTCTTACACCTTTACCGGCTTTCACCGGACGCATCCTGCTTTTCTCCATTCGACGTTTCACCCCTGTTTTCTTTCTATGGTTTATTTTTGGGCATAATGATACCATAAAAGCCCAAGTTTCCACAATAGTGCATTTTTCATCTTATCATGGAGGTGTCAAGCTGTCAAGAAGTTTTTCTACTTTTTCCCTGATTTTTTTTCGGTTTTGCGCCTCTTTCCGGCCTTTTTCCGCTGTTTAAGCTTGCCAATTCTCTATACTGATGCTATAATATGTACAAATGCGGTAATTTTGTAATTACCCGCGTGCGGGCGGGAGAGCATACGTTTCACCACTTTCCCGTAATTACGAACGGAGGTAAATTTATGACACTCGGAAAAGTATTGCTTATCATCCTGGTTATCCTCATTGCTCTTCTGGTTGCTCTCTACTTTTACGGCAAGAAGCTGGAGAAACGGCAGGCAGAGCAGCAGGCGATGCTGGAGGCAACCCGCCAGACAGTATCCATTCTGGTTATCGATAAGAAGAAACTGAAGGTCAAGGAATCCGGTCTTCCTCAGGCAGTCATCGAGCAGACCCCCTGGTACATGAAACGCGCCAAGCTTCCCATCGTCAAAGCCAAGATTGGTCCGAAGATTATGACCATGATTGCAGACGATAAGGCATTCCTTCAGCTTCCTGTAAAAACAGAGGCAAGAGTTGTCATCAGCGGCATCTACATAACTGAAGTGAAGAGTGTCCGCGGAGGCATCCCCCCGCTGCCAAAGAAGAAAAAAGGCTTCTTTGCACGGTTTAGAAAAGAGAAATAAGCAAAAAAATAGCCTGTCAAAGCGTTAGAAAAGGACTATAGGGTTTACGGTTTCTGAAATAAACCGTGGATTCCATAGTCTTTTTTAATTTCAGAACAAATCACAAGGAGATACAAAATGGAACAGACATTTATGAAAGAAAAACCGGTATTTTCCCTGCTGCTTTCCATGGGAATTCCCATGATTATCTCAATGATGGCCAGCTCACTCTACAATATTATTGACAGCATCTTCGTGGCAAAGATCAGTGAAAGCGCCATGACGGCGCTCTCACTGGTATTTCCTATGCAAAACCTGATCAATGCCCTGGGCGTAGGGTTCGGTATCGGCATCAACGCTCTGATCGCGAAATCTCTTGGCGAGGAAGCTCTGGAAAAAGCCGGCGCCGCCGCTACTCAGGGGCTGCTGCTCAGCATCATCCACGGAATTTTTCTGGCTATCACCTGTCTCCTGCTGATGTTGCCGTTTCTTCTTCTTTTTACAACGGACGAGGAAACTCTGCGCTTTGGCCTTGCCTATGCTCACATTATCTTTCTGTTTTCCCCGGTGGTAACCGCAGGGATCGCCTTTGAAAAAATCTTTCAGGCCGTCGGGCGAATGATGGCATCCATGAGCAGCATGCTGTTCGGCTGTATATTAAACCTGATTCTGGATCCGCTCCTTATCTTCGGTATCGGTCCCTTCCCAGAATTGGGAATCCGGGGCGCAGCCATCGCCACCGGCATCGGACAGGTCGGAGCTCTTCTGTTCTATGGGATTGCCTATCTCATCCGTCCCACTGTTTCCCGTCTGTCGTTTCGTCATATGAAACCGGACTTTCTTCTGTGGAAACCGATGTATTCCGTCGGAATCGCCGCCACGCTGAATCTGGCGCTTCCGTCACTGATGATCGCCGCTCTTAATGCCATCCTTGCTCCATTTTCCCAAACCTATATTCTGGTTCTGGGCGTATACTATAAGCTGCAGGCACTGCTCTATCAGACGGCCAACGGACTGGTACAGGGTATGCGGCCTCTGATTGCCTATAATTACGGAGCAAAGGAATACAAAAGAGTGACTGCACTGACGCGGTGCGCTGCTTTCGTCATTGCCTGTATGATGCTGTTCGGTACCATCCTCTGTCTTCTCATTCCGGAACAGTTGCTTTCGCTATTTACCAATAACGCCGCCACAATCCATGTCGGCACCGACGCCCTTCGCATCATCTGCTGCGGATTTATCATCTCCTCCCTCTCCGTTGCCGTCTCAGGAGCATTGGAAGGACTGGGAATGGGATTTCCCTCTTTTCAGATTTCTCTGGCACGTTATCTGCTGCTGATTCTGCCTCTGGCACTTCTTCTCAGTCACTTTCTCGGAGCCGTCGGGGTGTGGCACGCGTTCTGGATTACCGAGACAGTCGCTGCCGCTTTCTCCGTTTTTATCTACAAAAAACAGGCACCCTGAGCTTACATTCCTACAAAAAACGCCGCCTGCACAGGAAAGTATAGAAAACCTCCCGTACAGGCAGCGGATTCTCATGATTCTATGCTCCAATCACACCATCCATGAAAGCGATAATTCCCGCTTCCACCTCATCCTTAATCGCCGTATAGTTATGAATCTCATGACGATATCCGGAATATACCTTCGTGGTTACGGTATGTCCGGTCTGGTACAGCCAGTTGGTTACCAGATAAACGCCCTCTCCGTATTCTCCCACCGGATCCTGATCGCCGCCGATGTTGTAGATAGGAAGCTCCTTCGGAACCTTTTCGGCCCACTCGGTTCCTTCGATGCACTCCATCATCTGCGTGAAATACCACATGGACTGGTTGGTGGTTGCCTTCGTAAATGCATCAAACGGGTCATCCGCATGATCTCTCTGAACATAAGGATCGGCACAGATCCACTCGTTGCCGATGGAAACCTCGCCGCAGCGCTCGCACATCCAGCCCAGCAGATCTCCCACGTATTTTGCATCCGCCTCTTTGCCGTGACCGTCCTTCACCGCCGCTGCCAGTTCTTCCTGACATTCCTTCCGTCCACGGAAATATCCGGCCGTTCCGCAGATCGTCACACCGGCCAGTTCATCACCATAATGCGCCGCGTAATCTCTGGCAATAAAGGAGCCCATACTGTGACCGAACAGAAAATAGGGAAGACCCGGATACATCTCCTTTACCAGCTTCGTCAGACGGTGCTCGTCTTCCCGCATAACCTCATAACCTTTCTCTCCCCAGTCACCCCAGGTATCATTCATCATCGCGGTCTTCCCATGTCCCACGTGATCGTCTGCCGCTACGATGTAGCCGGCTTCCATAAAATTCACGATCATATGGAAATACCGTCTGGAATGCTCTCCGAAGCCGTGAATCAGCTGCACAATTCCCTTCGGCTTTGCCGCCGGAACATACACCCAGCCCTGCACCTGATCACGCTCATTAAACGATGGAAAACTTACTTCATGCAGCATACAATTACCTCCTCTTTTCCACAGAAAAGTCTTTCCTTCTCTGCGATATCCACAGAACAATAATTACTGTCTACATTATAGCACTATTATGGACGAAATACAGAAAATATCCCCAAAAAATTTCATTTTTGGGGATATCAAAATGCCTTTTTTCTGCATCTATTCCTGCAGCCGAAGCTTCGCAGCCGCCTTGGAGCTCACCTCGATCTCCACATGGCAGTCGGAGGTTTTCTCATAATTTACCTCCATGGAGTAATCAATATGCACCCGCAGTTCGTCCGGCAGCTCCACCATCTCAATCCGGTTGGTGGTCACACCGATCATCATCTGCCCATAAGGTGTGGCATAGCAGGTAAGGTTGGTCTTATGGCGTTCAAATACCATATGTGTTCTGGCATCCCCGCCCTTGATCATCTCAACGGTATCGGGTCCCACCTTGATGGTGTTGCGGATGCTGCCGTTGCCATCGTCCAAATGCTCATCATAAACAATATAGTGTTTTCCGTTCTTAAAATAATAGCTGCCTGCCGTGATGACAGAGATATCCTCTGTCTCTCCCTCCATCAGATGAGAACCGGTAATGCTCACAAGTATCTCTTTGGTCATGTTATCTCCTAATATTCATAAATACTGATCTGCTTCGTCTCTTTTACCTCTTTGGGCAAAATCGCCGTTGCAAAGCTGGTAAAATTCTCCGCACAGTCACTGACAAAGAAATGGTACTGCTCCGTTCCCAACATTCTTCCGTCCTCCGTACAGGAGAGACCTTTCTCTTCCAGCAGCCCCTTCAGCTCCAGAGCTGTCTCGTAAGCCGGGTTCACCAGGGTCACCTCATCTCCCATCAGCCGCTTGAAGGTGGATTTCAGCAGCGGATAATGGGTGCAGCCCATCACCAGTGTATCAATATATTTTTCCTTCAGTGTAGCCAGATAACGGGACGCGATCTCATCGGTTACCGGATCATGAAGCAGCCCCTCCTCCACCAGCGGAACAAAGAGGGGACAGGGCTTCCCGAACACCTCGATATCGTCTCTGTATTTCTTCATCTCCCGCTCGTACACGCCGCTTCGGATCGTGGCTCCCGTGGCGATGATTCCTATCCGGCCGTTCCGGGTAGCGCGGATGGCCGTAACTGCTCCTGCATGGATCACCCCGATAATCGGGATATCCAGCTCCTGTTTCACTGCCTCCAGCGCGCAGGCCGATGCCGTATTGCAGGCAATCACGATCGCTTTGACCTTCTGTGTCTTTAAGAAACGGATGATCTGGCGGGAATACCGGATTACCGTATCCTGTGATTTGGTTCCATAGGGGAGACGAGCCGTATCTCCGAAATATACGATTCTCTCCTGCGGCATCTGCCGCATAATTTCTCGCGCCACGGTCAGCCCGCCGACGCCGGAGTCAAACACTCCGATCGGTGCATTTCTATCCATAGTTCCTCCATGCATCTTATCTCTCATAGCGCTTCAATCCATGCTCAATCAGTTTCGTTACCAGCTCTTTTTTCTCGATTCCCACTGCGTCAAACAGCATCGGATACATGCTGATGGCCGTGAAGCCCGGAAGTGTGTTGATCTCATTAAATACCACTTCTCCGTCTTCTGTCACAAAGAAATCCACCCGGGACAGACCATAACCGTCCACCGCCTTAAAAATAGCCATGGCTGCCTGACGCACACGCTCTGCAGAATTCCCCGGAAGATCCGGATTTACCACCGTCTTGGATTCCGCATTATAATATTTGGCATCAAAATCATAGAAATCGGCTGCCGCCAGAATCTCACCAACGCCGGAAGCCACCACCGGCTCCACGCCGCCGCCGAACACGGCACACTCAATCTCCCGACCCACAATCGTCTCCTCTACCAGGATCTTCCGATCATGCACCGCTGCCTCCCGCAGTCCCTGTTCCAGTCTCTCTCTGGTTTCCGCCTTGGTCACGCCCTTGGAGGAGCCGGCATTGGACGGCTTAATGAAGACCGGATAGGAGAATTTCTCCTCTACGCGGCGTACCACGGCAGACATATCAGAAAGCTCTTCCCGCATCACCGGCACAAACGCTGCCTGACGGACACCTGTGGTTGCTGCCACAATCTTTGTATACAGCTTATCCATGGAAACCGCAGAAGCCAGAACACCACAGCCCACATAGGGGATCTTCGCCAGCTCAAAAATTCCCTGAATGGTTCCGTCCTCTCCGTATAACCCATGAAGCACCGGAAATACCACATCGATTGAAATCTTATTTACCTTTCCGCCGTCCATGACCAGAAGACTCTTTTCTGTCGCATCCGGAGACAAAACCGCCTGCGTGGTTCCCTTTCTCCAGCTTTCATTCTGAATGGCCTCCACCGATTCTGTCAGAAGCCATTTTCCTTCCACTGTAATTCCAACCAGAACAACATCATAGCGTGTTCTGTCTATATTATTAATCACATTCACAGCAGACATGCAGGATACGATATGCTCCGAAGACTGTCCGCCAAAAATCACAAGTACATTCTTTTTCATGTTACTTTCCTTTCTTTTTCCAGGCCCACGGCCCTTTCATGGCTAAAAAATAAAACTGTATAGATTATATCACAGCTGTCAATACTTGGAACAGTTATTTTTATTTTGAACAAAGAAGGTGCTGTGATGAGTGTTCTGTATTGTATGAAACATCGATGGAAGCAGTGGCTGTCCGGACAATTCTGGCTGTCCCTCTGCTGTGCCGCCATTCTCCTCCTGCTTCCGCTGGGTATGAATCTCTCCCGGGTGCATCAGGAACAGACCGCCGCCGTTCTCTCTCCGAACGTTCTCCGCTTCCATGTGCTGGCCAACAGCGACGCCCCGGAGGATCAGCAGCTGAAGCTGGAAGTCCGGACACTCCTTCTGGATTCCATTTACCGGGGTCTGGAGAACTTCGATATGGAAGCAGGCAGTTCTCCGGAAACGGTGCTCTCAAAAGAAATACTTCGGAATTATGTGCTGAAACATAAAAAAGAGCTGGAATCCGCCGCGGAACAGTATATGAAAACACAGGGGTTCCCATATTCCGCGCGAATCCAGCTTGAACGCTGCTATTTTCCCACCCGGAGGTATGACGGACTGACCTTTCCCAGCGGTGTTTACGATGCGGTACGTGTCCTTCTGGGACAGGGCGCCGGCCGAAACTGGTGGTGTGTTCTCTACCCGCCTCTCTGTTTTTCCGGCGCACTTTCCATAGATGAGCTTCCCGACTCCTCCGGGCAACAGCTGAAACACATGGTTCCTGCTGAAGATTATACCTGGATGACCTCCAGTCGGACGGTTACCTTCGGAGACTCCCACGACGAAGCCGCTGTCACAATCCGTGTACGCCTGAAAATCACAGACCTTCTGAAACGTGTCCGTTAAACGCCGGTCATATATCCCTTCATGGCCCAGTCATAGGTCTCGATGGCCTGCTGAAGATTAATATTGGCAACTTCCAGATCCTCCTGTTTTCCGGCGTAGGAGGCCTCCGCGTTCAGATACTCCGTCTTGCTGATCATTCCCAGCTGAAACTTGGTAGAGGCCGTATTCATGGCCTTGGTTTCCGTCTCCATGGCTGTCTGAGCCAGCTGATAGGAAATCTGCTTTAATAGAACATCATTATAGAGATTTTTCATTCCGGAACGGATGCTCTCTTCCTGATTGGCAATGGTTCTTTCCATATTTTTCTTATCCGTGGAGCCATCTGACATGTTCTTTAAGCTTTCCCTGTTTGCTTTTAAGGCAAGATTCTGTTCTAAGGCCACCGGAATATCATTTTCCGGATTCATCTGTGCAATCAGCGACTGATCTGCCGCCGGCATCTCCCGAATCTCCGGCTGATCATTATATTTCCACCCGGTTGCCATACAAAGCTGCTGGCGAATGGTTTCTAAGCTGGCCTGCGTCTGGGTATAGGTGGACTGCAGGGATTGAACTGATTTCTGTGTATTTAACAGATCCACCTGGGTCGCCATGCCAAGCCCCACCTGACGCTCCACCGTCGCAAGACCTGCCTTCGCAACCTCTAAGTTCTTTTCCAATACGGCCAGAGACTTCTCTACCTGATGATAGGAGGAGAACAGTGACTGGGCCTGCACAATCAGGCTTTTCTGACTGTGCAGATAATTCAATTCTCTTGTCTTGCTGTCCTCATAGGAGGCATCTGCCCCCTGCTCCAGCTTCAGTGCGTTCTGCTCTGACATATTAGCGCCCGCGATCAGACCCGCATAGGCAGAACCCAGACTGGGCATCATCACAGCCGCACCGGCGTCGATCAAATCCATAATCGAGTCCGCCTGATCTCTCAGATCATCTGCCGCAGAATAAGCATCCTGCGCATTTTCATATTTCTGATCCCGGATTGCCTTCGCATCATCGTCACTTTTATTATCCCGATAGCTGGCCAGATTATTCAAATAAGTGGGGTTGTATTCCTCCACCAGCATCTCCAGCTCATCGTACTCCATTACATTATCCCGAAGTCTGGCCCAGGTGGCCTCGTCACGGGCAAATTCCGGACTGGCAGCCAGAGCCTGCACCGGAGCCAGAGCACATAATACTGCTGCCGCTGTCAGAGCCGTAATCTTCTTATATCCCTTCATCGCTGTTTCAACCTCCGTCTGAAACGAGCAGCCCTTTTACTGCCCAGTCATAATCTTCCATCGCCTTGGTCAGCGCCAGAGAAGCGCCGGTGTAACTGGCTTTCGAATTCAGGTAGGATACCTGGCTGCCTAAATATTCCAGCTTTCCCATCATGCCCATCCCGTACTTCCGGTCAGCTGCCGCCATGGTCTGAGAGGCCGCCGAATATTCAGAAACCGCCGCATCATAAGCCTGCTTTTTGGAAATCACAGACGCATACAGCTTCTGCATCTGTGCTTCAACATTCTGCTGCGTCAAAGAAACATTTCTCTCCTTCACAGAACGGTTGACCGCTCCCTTCGCTGCTGTCTGGCGAAGAGAAAACAGCTCCGCATTGGCACCAATCGCCGCTTTCGTATCCTGTTCCAGATCCATCGCTGCCAGGCGGTTCAGATCCGGCTCACCAATAGGAGAAAACGTAATCTGCGCATCATGATTCCATCCCAGAAGCATCAGAATATTCTGCCGCAGGTTCTGAAGACCGTCATGGGCCTGCTTTGCTCCGTTCTGCGCCTGCTGCAGCGTCTGCATGGCAGTCAGCACATCCTGCTCGGAAGCCATCCCCATCCCGGCCATCCGCTGTTTGGATTCCAGTATCGCCTGAGAAAGCTCCACATTCTTATCTGCCACAGCAGTCTGCGCTTCCGTGGTTTCATACGTAATCATCAGATTCTGAACCACTTTTGTCAACTGCTTTTTTACCGAGTTCAAGGTTCTTCTTCCACCGGCCGGAAGCTCATCATTGGTCATCTTCTGCGCCTGTTTTCTCATCTGCTGCGCGGTCTTCTTATAAGACTCATATAAAGCACGCGTCTCCGCGTCCATATCGTCATCCTTGAGATCCAGTGCATCCTCCATCACCTCATCGGCCTCCGATGCCAGCTCCCGCGCCGCGTCATAGGACATATAGCCGCTGTAAACCGAGCTTCTTGCGTTTAAATACGTCTGATTATAGTTTTCAATCCGGGCTCCAATCTCCCGGTACTCCAGAACAGAATCCTCCAGCACTTCCTTCGCGATTATTTCCTCCGTCGCTGTTTCCCCGGCATCCTCAAACAACGCGGGGCCAACTGCCTCTTCCTCTCCGGCAGCTGCCTGCGCACCGGTCATGGGCGCTGTGGCCGCAAGACCGG
>JAEDOC010000217.1 GCA_016302185.1 Clostridium sp.
TATCCTTAGAACAGACCGCATAGCCATCCACGCTGGAGCGATAGAAGCCGGGAATATTCTCCCCGGAATAGATATCCTGCGCCAGAATTCTTCCTTCTGCCAACTCCAGAGAAACAAACTCCTTATCCGGCTTCAGACAGGAAGAAGCCGCCTCCAGCTTTTCTCTGGCCGCTTCCAGTGTATCCACCTGTAATAATTTCATAAAAATGGTTCCTTTCTCATCTTAAATTCACGTTTGGGAAAGCGAAAGCCTTTTTCTTCCGACACGCGCACCAATGAAGAAATTCCCCACAAAGCAAAGAGAACAGGGAAAAGGGCAGAAAAAAGGCAGCCTCGAATCGCCGCCCTCACAGGCGTCCGCTCTCCGGAAGCTGCCTTTTAAATTCAATTGATACGCTGCATCTGGCCCTGCTCTCGGAGATTATCTCAGCTCTCTGCCTGATTAAAATTCGCCCTTCACTGTCAGGTAAAGAGTAATTTCTTTCCAATGCATCTCTTTCCAAATGCGGGAGGCACCGGGGTTTCCTCCGCTACCCATTGGCTGCCGCTCCATCGCAGAATCTGTTTTAGGAAACAACAGCTCGAAATCACAAATCTTCAGATTTTTACTTTGAAAAAAGTATAGCACAATGCAGTATCCGATGTCAACTGTCAATCCAAAATGAATTTCATTTTTATAAAATAATTTTCATGAAACTAAATTTACCATTTCACCTGCTGTCCAACGCCTTTTTCCAGCGCTTTCTCATAGATCAGCTGTGCTACCCGGGCATCATAGATTCCCATTCCTACGGATTTAAAGCATCTGGTTTCTCCCATCTCTGGTACGTTTCCTGCCTTTCTGTCTGAGATCAGATCTTCCATCATCTTCACCCGATCCATGGTCAGGAGGCCATTCGTCAGCGGAATTCCCAGATCTCCACTTTCCTCGCAGGCAAAGGGAAGCTCAATGTAGACATTCTTTACCAGCTTCCAGACCGCATCCGGTAGTTCCCGCCGTTCCGGCTTCCAGGAGCCAATGGCAATAAAACATTTTCCCCGCAGCAGCTCTGTATCATCCGGCCAGATAGGATCCACGGTCTGTGTCGCGGAAATCAGAATATCCGCCGATGCTGCTGCCTCTTTCGCTGTTTTACAGATATGAACGGAGATCTCCGGCCGGTTCAGTCTTCCCTTCAGCCGCTCTACAAACGGAGCCAGATCCTTCACAAGGGCGTCATAAAGGTAAATATCTTTTATCGGGCGCACACTGCAGGCATAGAGAAGCTGGTGGAGTCCCTGGACTCCACAGCCGGCCAGCGCAGCACTGGCTGCATCCTCACGGGCCAGATAACGGATCCCCACACCTCCCACGGCGCCGGTACGCATCGCCGTCAAACAGCTTCCGTTCATAATCGCCAGGGGAAGTCCGTTTTTCACATCATTTAAAATCATCAGACCGGTCAGAAGCGGCAGTCCCTTCTTCGGATTGTCCGGAAACTCGCAGAGCATCTTGGTTCCGATGGCCGTATCCATGAGACACGGCATGAACATAATTGTATTTCCGTTTCTGGTCGCCGCCAGTCGGTCCGGCATCAGATAATTGCCTGATTTATGGATCGCCAGTGCATCCTCCACCGCTTCCATCACTTCCTCCAGTGTGACCGCACTCCACATCTCTTCCTCATTTAAAATTCTCATACTTTCCTTCCTCCGCTTCTTCTGCCATTCCTTCTGCCACAGATTTTCCCGCGTCCTGTATTTTATTCCGACCCAGATTCCCTTCTATCCCAGTGAAAAACCGTATTTGACCGGATCCTCGTCATCAATCAGGAACTGGCTGTGTCCGGTAATATAGGCACTCCCCGTAATCTCCGGCACCACGGCCCGGTACGGGCCCACCATCGTCTCCCGCAATGCACGACCGGTAAATTTGGTTCCGATCACGCTCTCATAGACAAAGGGCTCTCCCAGCTTCAATTTACCTCTGGCCCACAGGGCCGCCACTTTGGCACTGGTACCGGTGCCGCAGGGCGACCGGTCAATCTGACCGTCAAAAATCGTGATATTCTGCAGATCCGCATCCGGTGATTTAGCCGTCCCGTAGATCTCACATAAATCAATAGTCTTAATATGGGGAAGCTCCGGATGAATCACCGGAATCTGACGATTTGCCGCCTCTATGATCTCCATCCCCGCTTTGATCAGCGCATCCGTATTCTCCGGACAGATATC
>JAEDOC010000069.1 GCA_016302185.1 Clostridium sp.
CAGTTGGCGGCCTTCTTGGGCTTTCCGCACAGCTCTGTCGTCTTCTCAAAAAGATCGGACATCCGCTTGGACTCGGTGATAATCCTGCTGTCGTACTCCGATAAGCCGAATTCCTCCTGGTACCGTTTCAGTTTCTCCGGCTGCAGCTCCGGCAGGGAATCCTTCAGAGAAGCCAGCCAGGCATCGCTGATAATTACCGGCGGCAGATCCGGATCCGGGAAATAACGGTAATCCTTTGCGTCCTCTTTGGAACGCATCGCATAGGAATATTCCTTGTTGTCATCCCAGCGTCTGGTTTCCTGAATTACACGCCTGCCTTCCTCCAGCAGCTCGATCTGGCGGGCACGTTCTCCGTCAATGGCGCGTGCAATGGCTTTAAAGGAGTTTAAGTTTTTCATCTCAGTTCTGGTACCGAAGGTTTCACTGCCCTTCTCCCGCACCGATAAGTTCACATCGGCACGCATGGAGCCCTCCTGCAGCTTGCAGTCAGAAGCGCCCAGATACTGTACCAGCAGACGCAGACGATCCAGATAGGCTATTACCTCATCCGCACTGCGCATATCCGGCTCGGACACGATCTCAATCAACGGAACGCCGCTTCGATTGTAATCCACCAGGGAACAGTCCTCCCACTCATCATGGATCAGCTTGCCCGCATCCTCCTCCATATGGATCTCATGGATGCGGATCTTTTTCTCTCCGGCCGGAGTATCGATGGCGATATAACCGTCATGACAGATCGGCAGATATAATTGGGAAATCTGATAGTTCTGCGGGTTATCGGGATAAAAATAGTTTTTCCGGTCGAATTTACAGAACTGATTAATCTCACAGTGGGCAGCCAGACCCACAGACATCGCCAGCTCCACCACACGTTTATTCAGTACTGGCAGGCTTCCCGGCATACCGGTACAGACCGGGCAGGTGTGGGTATTGGGTGCTGCACCAAATGCGGTGGAACAGCCGCAGAAAATCTTCGTCTTAGTGGCCAGCTCTACATGAACCTCCAGGCCGATGACGGTCTCATACTCTTTTTTCATTTTACTTTCCCTCCTTGCCGGTTGTCTCAAAATAAGGGAGTGACCAGGCGCCCCTTGCCTTCTCATAGGCGGATGCCGCGCGGAACAGCTTCTTCTCTCCAAAGCAGCCGGCGATCATCTGCAGGCCGATGGGAAGTCCTCTGGAATCTATCCCGCAGGGCACACTGATTCCGGGAAGTCCGGCCAGGTTGACAGAAACGGTATAGATATCACTCAAATACATTTTCATCGGATCACTTAAGCTGGATCCCAGCGCCGGGGCAGTCGTGGGGGCTGCCGGGCCCAGTATCACATCATACTTTGCAAAGGCTTTATCAAAGGCTTCCTTGATCAGTGCCTTGGTCCGAAGTGCCTTCAGATAATACGCATCGTAATAACCGGAGCTTAAGACAAAGGCGCCCAGCATGATACGGCGCTTCACCTCACTGCCGAAGCCTTCGGAACGGCTCTTTTTATACATAGAATGCAGATCTTCATACTCTGCCGTCCGATAGCCATATTTCACGCCGTCAAAACGGGATAAGTTGGAGCTGGCTTCTGCGGAGGCGATCACATAATAGGCCGGAATAGCATACTCTACCATGCCCAAATCGAAAAACTCTACCTCAGCTCCCTGTGACTTCAGGACATCCGCCGCAGTCAGAATCGCCTGCTTTACCTCCTCATCCAGTCCTTCTCCCAGATAATCGGAAGGAATGCCAATCTTCATTCCCTTTGCCTCTCCGGTCAGGGCAGCAGTAAAGTCCAGATCCTCTCTTTTGATGGACGTACTGTCCTTTTTATCATAGGAAGAAATAGCTTCCAATACCGCCGCACAGTCTGCCGTATCTTTCGCAATGGGTCCAATCTGATCCAGGGAAGAACCATAGGCGATCAGGCCGTACCGGGATACCGTTCCATAGGTTGGCTTGATTCCCACTACGCCGCAGTAGGAGCTGGGCTGACGGATGGAACCGCCGGTATCGGAACCCAGTGCAAAAAAGGCTTCTCCGGCTGCTACGGCTGCGCAGGAGCCGCCGGAAGAACCGCCGGGCACATGAGACACATTCCAAGGGTTCTGCGTGGTGCCGTACCACGAAGTCTCTGTGGTGCTTCCCATGGCAAATTCATCCATGTTGGTTTTTCCAAGAATCACAGCACCAGCCTTCTTTAAGTTTTCCACCGCTTCTGCAGAAAAGGTCGGAACAAAATTAGAAAGAATTTTTGAGCTGCAGGTGGTTTTTGTTCCTTCCGTACAGATATTATCCTTCACTGCCACCGGGACACCGGCCAGAGGACCGGTCAGCTCTCCGGAATCAATCCTGACCTGAATTTTCTCCGCTTCCTTCAGCGCTTTCTCTTCTTCCACGGTAACGTAGGCATGGATCACTTCTTCCGATTCATGAATCCGGGCAAAGGAAGCTTCCACCGCTTCTTTGACCGATATTTCTTTTTCTTTTATCTTTTTTCCCAGCTCTAAGGCTGTATATTGTGTCAGCTGCATCCTTCTCCTCCTGGCTATTCTACTGTACGTGGTACCTTGTACTGCTTTTCCTTCTGTTCCGGTGCATTCGCAAGCATCGCTTCCGACTGGTCGCCATTGGTTACCTCGTCCTCCCGGAATACGTTGTGTACATCAAATACATGGGACATGGGCTCTACGCCTGAGGTATCCAGACGGTTTAACATGTCAATATAATCCAGCATCCGGCTCATGTCGGATTTGGCCTCCTCTTTTTCCTCGGGAGACAGTTCCAGTTTGGCAAGAATGCCGACATACTCTATCATCTCATCATCAATTCTAACTGCCATGATCCTATTCCTTCCATATTATATATGAATCTGTACGCTCATTTCCAGATGCGTGTTTCAATGTTCTCTATCCCATCCGATTACGGAACCAGACGGCTTAAATCTCTCGGGAAGAGAGAAACTTCTCTGACATTCTCTTCTCCCAGCAGCTGCATGGTCATACGCTCCAGGCCGATGCCAAGGCCTCCGTGCGGCGGCATGCCGTGCTTGAACGTGTTTAAATAATCCTCCATGCCTTCGGTATCCATTCCGCGTTTTTCAATCTTGGCCATCAGCTGCGGATAGCTGTGGATTCTTTGACCGCCGGTGGTTACCTCCAGCCCCCGAAACAGAAGATCAAAACTTAAGGTCACCTTCTCGTCATCGGGATCATCCATTGCATAGAACGGACGTTTCTTGGACGGATAATGGGTAATGAACACAAAATCTGAACCGTATTCTTCTTTAAAATAACGGCCAATCAGATGCTCCTCTTCCGGCTCTAAATCGTAAGGGTTCCTGATCTGCGTACCGTATTTTTCGGAGGCCAGCTGTTTTGCCTCAGCGAAGGTAACCGCCGGAATCTTATCCACCTCCGGAAGCTCAACTTTCAGAAGCTGCAGCTCTGCTGCGTAATCTTCTTTTAAGAGCTTCACCATATACTGTAAGAATCCGGTCTCCATAGCCATCAGATCTGTAAAATCATCGATATATCCCATCTCGAAATCCAGTCCGGTATATTCATTCAAATGGCGCTTGGTGTTATGCTTCTCCGCACGGAACACCGGTCCGATCTCCATGACCCGATCAAATACACCTACCATCATCTGCTTATAGAACTGCGGGCTCTGAGCCAGAACCGCCGGACGGTGAAAATAATCCAGCTTAAAGAGGTTCGCACCACCTTCTGCTCCCTTGGCTCCAATCTTCGGAGAATGAATCTCAGTAAAGCCTTCTCCCTGCAGGTACTCCCGGAATGCTCTGGCAATTCCTTCCTGAATCTTGAATCTTGCCCGCTCTCTTACATTGCGCAGCGTCAGAGGACGCAAATCCAGTCTGGCTTCCAGGGACGCTCCCATCTTCCACTTGGATACAGCAATCGGCATCGGCTCTTCCGGCGCAGAGAGAATCTTTACTTCGGTTAATCGGAGCTCAACACCGTGCGGAGCTCTCTCCTCTTTTTCCAGGACACCTTCTGCCTCAACAAAGGTTTCTTCCCGCATTTTAGAAAAATCGGCCTTCGTTGTTCCTTTTTCAAATACTGTCTGAAGCAGTCCGTCTCTTTTTCTCAGAATCACAAAGGCGATCTCGCCCATATCACGGACACTGTGAATCGCTCCGTTCACCCTGACGATCTCACCCTCGCTGCATTCGTTCAGGATCTGCGGCAGCTCCACCACTTTTTTTTCTTTCTTCCCTGTCATAAACTCCATGTTTGCTTCCTCGCTTTCTCTTGTTTCTCTTTCTGTTCCGAAAGCTTTTGATAAAAAAAGTCCCGGAACATCAAACCTGACATTCCGGGACGGGATATTCCCGCGGTACCACCCGCATTCAAAAAGAAAAGCGTGCCTCTTCTCTTCACTCTCATTCCTGCTTAACGCACAGTAACGTGGCAGCCTACTTACAAGCCTCCTATCAGAACTCTCAGCTGATGTGAGAAACCGGTTCGACTGTCCGGCTCCGGAGTGTTCCCTATGGTTTCCTGCCCACCTGACGCGGCTCTCAGCCGGTGACCGCATCTTTCTGTCGGTTTCCTGAAAACAGAGTCTCCTTCTTCGCCTTTTTTTTATATAGAAAAGCAGACAGAACTCCTATCATGGCGCCCTTGCCTGCTTCTTGTCTGTCTGCAATTTTATGGTCAAACTATACTCCTTTTTTTATCATTTGTAAAGACTCTTTTTAAATTATTTTTAAGATTCATGGAAAAACATTGACAATTCGCCTTTCCTGTTATAATTTTACCTGTGTACAAATGAAATACGATACATAGGATATTATGGAGGAATAAATATGTGCGGAATTGTTGGTTATATCGGTGACGAACAGGCAGCTCCGATTCTTCTGAACGGACTGACCAAGCTGGAATACCGTGGATATGATTCAGCGGGAATCGCTGTTTTACATGACGGAAAAATTCAGATGGAAAAGGTATCCGGCCGTCTGAAACGCTTAAAGGAGGTTACACAGGATGGTGCGGCTCTTCCGGGAACTGTCGGCATCGGTCATACCAGATGGGCGACCCATGGAAGCCCCACGGATACCAATGCACATCCCCATTTTAATAAGGACCGTTCTATTATTGTGGTTCATAACGGTATTATTGAAAACTACAGCAAGCTGAAACAGATGCTGATCGGAAAAGGATATGAATTCGTTTCTGAAACCGATACGGAGGTTCTGGCTCATCTTCTGGATTACTATTATCATCGCAGTCACAACCCGCTGACTGCACTGACCAAGGTTATGCATAAGGTGGAAGGCTCTTACGCTCTGGGAATTCTGTTTCAGGATTATCCGGAACAGATCTTTTCTGCCAGAAAAGACAGTCCGCTGATTGCCGGCCACAGCCCGGAGGGCAATTTCATCGCTTCCGACGTTCCTGCGATCCTGCAGTACACCCGCGATGTATTTTATATGGAAAATGAAGAGATTGCTGTCCTCTCCCGCGGCGGAATTACCTTCTATAACATGGATGAAGAAGCGCTGGAGAAGAAATCCGTCCGTATTGACTGGGATGTCAACGCAGCTGAAAAGGGAGGTTATGAACATTTCCTGCTAAAGGAGATCTACGAACAGCCCAAAGCGGTCCGTGATACCATCAGTCCCCGTATCCAGAACGGAGAAGTAGTCATTGAAGAATTGGGAATGACCGAGGAAGAGATTCGTAATATCGGAAAGATTATGATCGTTGCCTGCGGCTCCGCTTATCACACCGGTGTCATGGCAAAATATATCTTTGAGGGAATTGCCCGCGTTCCGGTGGAGGTAGATCTGGCTTCCGAGTACCGTTACCGGAATCCGATCTTTGACCGCAATACCCTGGTCATTATCGTCAGTCAGTCCGGAGAAACCGCAGATTCTCTGGCTGCTCTGCGGGAATCTAAGAAAAACGGCCAGACGGTTCTCGGCATCGTCAATGTGGTTGGCAGCTCCATCGCCAGAGAGGCTGACAAGGTAATGTATACCTGGGCCGGACCGGAGATCTCCGTAGCCACCACCAAGGCCTACAGCGCACAGCTGGCTGCCTTCTATCTGCTGGCATTAAAATTCGCACATGCCCGCCATACAGTTACAGAGGCAGACTACCAGCAGTATCTTGCCGATTTACAGAAACTTCCGGAACAGATGGAGGAGATTTTAAAGGATCGTCAGCCAATCCAGCGGTTTGCCAACCGTTACCTGGCAGCCGGCAGTATCTTCTTTATTGGGCGCGGTATTGATTATGCCATCTCCCTGGAAGGCTCTCTGAAGCTGAAGGAGATCTCCTATACCCACTCTGAGGCCTATGCGGCAGGAGAATTAAAGCACGGAACCATCTCCCTGATTGAGGACGGTACCCTGGTGGTTGCTGTGGCGACCCAGGAAGCATTATATCCAAAAACCATCAGCAACATTGTGGAAGTCACTACCCGCGGTGCCTTTGTGATGGCTGTAACCAATGAAGGCGGCACCGACATTGAAAAGGTATCGGATTACACCTTCTTCATTCCGAAAACCAACCGTTATTTTGCCGGTTCTCTGGCTATCATTCCGCTGCAGCTGTTTGCTTACTATGTATCCATCGGCCGCGGTCTGGATGTAGATAAACCAAGGAATCTTGCAAAATCCGTAACCGTAGAATAAACAGCTGATACGGTGTTTTTCAAAAAACATTTTGACAAACACTTGACATTCAACGAGAATTGTGTATACTACAACCATAAAAGAAAGCAAGGGCGCTTCGGGCTGACCGAAGTGCCCCTTTTTTTATCCATTCGCAAACATGAAAGGAGACACGAACTATGAAAAAGAATGTTCCCGAACTGTATGGAAGTCTTGTATTTAATGACAAGGTAATGAAAAGCAAACTGCCCCGCGATGTGTATAAGGCACTTCGCAAGACCATTGAATCCGGCAGTCACTTAGAACTGGATGTAGCAAACGCTGTTGCTGTCGCCATGAAGGAATGGGCTGTAGAAAACGGAGCTACTCACTTTACTCACTGGTTCCAGCCGATGACCGGCATCACTGCCGAAAAGCATGACAGCTTTATCAACCCGGTAGGCAACGGCGAAGTCATCATGGATTTCTCCGGCAAAGAGCTGGTAAAGGGCGAGCCTGACGCTTCCAGTTTCCCCTCCGGCGGACTGCGTGCCACTTTCGAAGCCAGAGGCTATACAGCATGGGATCCGACCTCTCCGGCCTTCATCAAAGATGACACTCTCTGCATTCCTACCGCTTTCTGTTCCTACAGCGGTGAAGCTCTCGATAAGAAAACACCTCTTTTACGCTCTATGGAAGCCATCAACACAGAAGCGCTTCGTGTATTAAAGCTCTTTGGCAACGAGGACGTTACCCGCGTCTTTTCTACTGTCGGTCCTGAGCAGGAATATTTCCTTGTAGATAAAGAACTCTATAATAAACGTCCTGACTTAAAATTCTGCGGCAGAACTTTATTCGGCGCACCGGCCCCGAAGGGACAGGAGATGGAGGATCACTATTTCGGAACGATCCGTCCGAGAGTTTCTGCTTTTATGAAGGAGCTGGATGAAGAGCTCTGGAAGCTGGGTATCCCGGCGAAGACCAAACACAATGAGGTAGCTCCGGCACAGCATGAGCTGGCAACCATCTATACTACCACGAACGTGGCCGTGGACAATAACCAGCTGACCATGGAAATGATGAAGAAAATCGCCGAGAAGCACGGCCTTGTCTGCCTGCTTCATGAGAAGCCGTTCGAAGGTATCAACGGAAGCGGCAAGCACAACAACTGGTCTCTGGCAACTAACACCGGCATGAACTTACTGGATCCGGATAAGGAACCGTCCAAGAATTTACAGTTCCTGCTCTTCCTCTTCGCTACCATTAAGGCTGTTGATGTATATGGCGACCTTCTCCGTGTTTCTGTAGCTACTGCAGGTAATGATCACCGTCTGGGCGGCAACGAGGCACCGCCGGCTATCGTATCCATGTTCGTCGGCGACGATCTGGCAGCGGTTCTGGATATTGTGGAAAATGATCTGGAAGCAAAGACCAAGGAAGCTGTTACCATGACTCCGGGTGCCAATGTTCTTCCGCATTTTGTGAAGGATACCACCGATCGTAACCGTACATCACCGTTTGCATTTACCGGAAACAAATTCGAATTCCGTATGCCGGGTTCTGCACTCTCCGTTTCCGACCCGAACATCATCTTAAATACTGCAGTTGCCGAGGTTCTTGGTGAGTTCGCAGATCGTCTGGAGAAGGTTCCGGCTGACAAACTGGCTGATGAGATCCATGTTCTCTTAAAAGAAGTTATCAAAGAGCACAAACGTGTTATTTTCAATGGCAACGGCTATACTGACGAGTGGGTGGAAGAAGCACACCGCCGCGGACTGTATGACCTGCCCAGCTGCGTGGAAGCTTTCCCGCGTTTCATCGCTGAGAAGAATGTAGAGCTGTTTACCAAGCACCATGTATTTACCAAGGAAGAGATTTTCTCCCGCTATGAAATTATGGAGGAGAATTATGTAAAAACCATCAATATTGAAGCCAAGACCATGGTTTCCATGATGGATAAGGTCTTCCTTCCGTCGGTACTCTCCTACATAAAGGAGCTGGCTGCAACCGCAGGCTCTGCAAAGGCTCTGGTACCGTCCATCTCTATGACTTCCGAGGAGAAGCTGATGAACACTCTGGCTGACAGCTACGGAACCATCGCTGAGATGACTGAAGCGTTAAAGTCAGCCATCGCCGGTGCTGATAAGCTTGAAAGCTATACCGATAAGGTATCCTATTTCCACTATACCATTCTTGCTAAGATGGATGAGTTACGTGCAGTGGTTGATAAGGCAGAAGCTCTGATTCCGGATTCCTTCCTGCCCTATCCGACTTATGACAAGCTGCTGTTCTCCGTATAGAGAAAAACAGGAAGGAGATTTCCATTATCATGCAGCAGCCTATCTATGAAACTGGATTAAAAGAAGAATGCGGCGTTTTCGGAATGCTGGACTTAAACGGCGGAAACGTCTCCCGCGATATCTATTATGGCCTCAGTGCTTTACAGCACCGGGGCCAGGAGGCGTGTGGAATGGCATTAAGTGATACCAACGGGCCAAAAGGAGTTGTCAAATGTCACAAGGGCCTGGGCCTGGTAAATGAAGTATTCCATGAAGATATTCTGGAAAGTTTAAACGGCAATATCGGTGTCGGCCATGTCCGCTACTCTACCACCGGTTCCTCCACGCTGGAGAATACACAGCCTCTGGTGCTGAAATATTTTAAAGGAACCTTATGCCTGGCCCACAACGGAAACCTGGTAAATGCCTACGAGCTTCGCTACGCACTGGAATCTACGGGAGCTATCTTTCAGACGACCATGGATTCCGAAGTGGTTGCTTTCCATATTGCCAGAGAACGACTGAATGCCCCCACCGTGGAGGAAGCCATCAAACGAACGGCGGCAAAAACCCGCGGTGCCTATGCTTTGGTTATCACAAGCCCCCGAAAGCTGATCGGTGTCCGTGATCCTTACGGTTTAAAACCGCTGTGCCTGGGCAAAAAGGGCAGCTCCTGGATCATTGCTTCCGAAAGCTGTGCCATTACTGCGGTCGGCGGCGAATTTGTCCGTGATATTGCCCCTGGAGAAATTGTCACAATCAACAGTGACGGCCTTCACTCCGATATGAGCTTAAAGCAGCAGTTCCATTCTCACTGCGTCTTCGAATATATTTATTTTGCGCGTCTGGACAGCAAAATTGATAATGTCAGCGTCTATGAATCCCGCATCCGCGGCGGCGCTGCTCTGGCCAAATCCTATCCGGTGGAAGCGGATCTGGTGGCCGGTGTACCGGATTCCGGTCTGATTGCAGCCATGGGCTATTCCCAGGCCTCCGGGATTCCATTCCAGATGATTTTCCATAAAAACAGTTATGTGGGAAGAACCTTTATCAAGCCGACACAGAAGGAGCGTGAAAACAGCGTTAAGATTAAGCTGAGTATTCTGGAACCGGCCGTCAAAGGGAAACGAATTGTTCTGGTAGACGATTCCATCGTCCGCGGAACCACCATGAAGAATCTGATTCGAATGCTAAAGCAGGCAGGGGCCACCGAGGTTCATGTACGTGTCTCCTCTCCCCCATTCTTATATCCCTGCTACTTCGGTACCGATGTACCTTCCAATAAACAGCTGATTGCCAGCAACCATTCCGTGGAAGAAATCCGTCAGGAAATCGGTGCGGACAGTCTGGGTTATATGAAGGTCGAAGATTTGAAAGAGATGGCAGGCGGACTGCCTCTGTGTACCGCATGCTTTACCGGTAATTATCCAATGGAAGTTCCGGACGGCGATATCAAGAATGCTCTGGAAATGTAATGTTCTGCAGGATAAAAAAAGAAACCCTGATTCGGGTTTCTTTTTTTATCTATACTGGATTTATTTGACCTGTGCCTTCAGCGCTTTCAGCTCGTCAAAGACCACATCATTCAGAACCTTGATATACGTTCCCTTCATACCGGAAGAACGGGACTCAATTACACCTGCACTT
>JAEDOC010000218.1 GCA_016302185.1 Clostridium sp.
CAGTCCCTTCTTAAACATCTGAACAAAGATCCACTGCGTCCATTTATAAAAGGCTGGATCTGTGGTATTCACTTCCATATCCCAGTCATAGATGGCTGCGATCTCATTAATCTGACGTTTGATGTTCTTTACGTTCTCCGCGGGGGAAATCGCCGGATGAACGCCCATCTTGATGGCGTAGTTCTCTGCCGGAAGGCCGAATGCATCCCAGCCCATGGGATGAATCACATATTTTCCTTTTAATAACTGATAACGGCTCCATACATCAGAGATGACGTAACCTCTCCAGTGGCCTACATGAAGGCCGCTTCCGGACGGATACGGGAACATATCCAGACAGTAGTATTTCTCTTTTTTGCCGTCATTCACATTGATTGGGTGTTTCTCCCAGTTCTCACGCCACTTTTTCTCAATGGCGGTGTGATTGTACTGTGCCATGATTTTTCCTCCTGAATCGATATAGTATACTTTTTCTGGTAAGAAATGCAAAAAAACCTGCGTCTCTACCAAACATAGAGACGCAGGATAACCTTACCTTTCTGCGCGGTACCACTCTACTTCATGCAGGCTGCCCCCGCATGCTCTTGTACTCCCTGTAACGGTCGGATTCCGGCACTGCTTACCCAAGATGGCTCTCGACATATCACCGGAACTCATCTCTTCCGCAGGCTGCTCCAAGGCCAGTTCCGCTTTCTTTCTCCGCTGCCTTGCACCGACCGGCAGCTCTCTGCAGGATTCCAAAAGCCTACTCTTCCTCTTCACTGCATTTTTCGCTAAATGTAAATTTAACACAGATATCCGTCGATGTCAAGATTTTCTCGTTTTCTGACACCCTCTTTCAGCGCTTCCAGCACTCCCGCCGCCGACCGCTCCCTTACCTCGATTGTCAGCTCCGGCTCCCGGATATCCTCCAGATAATGAGCATCGGAATTGCTGATAATCCGGCATTTTTTTAAGTAAGGATTGCCCGGCAGAATCCCATGCAGCTTTCTTAAATCATGAAGCTCTGCTGTCATGAACCGACTGTCCTCCGAAACAAAGCCCAGATTGGCTATCAGACTGTTGGAATCCTTCTCCACATGGGCGGGAAACATCACCCCGCCGAAGGAATCCACCAGTTCCCACAGTCCTTCAAAGGAAATGGAGGTGGCACTGATGAGCAGAAGCTCTTCCGTTCCCGACACATTGTCTTCCAGATCATAGATTTCCTGACGGCCAAAGATCTCTTCCTTATTTTTAATAGGAAGCAGCCGCTCGTGAACATAATCGTCAAAGGCCATCGCCGCATCCAGCGTCTCAAACAGGCAGACCGCATGTACCTCCTCCGAGGTGGTCAGCTCCATCCCGGGAAGCGCCAGAACCCCATACTCCTTTGCCGCAGCAAGAACCGCCGGACAGTTCTTGCAGGAATTGTGATCTGTCACTGCAATCACATCCAATCCCTTCAGTGCGGCCATTGCCGCGATATTGTAGGGTGTCATATCTTCACTTCCGCAGGGAGACAGACAGGAATGAATGTGAAGATCATAATAGAGTGCCGCCATCTATGCCTGCCTTTCCGGAAGCCTCTTGTCCACCTCCCGTGCCGCCTCAAACACCGGCTGTTCTGTACACAGTACCGTGATTCCCTGCTCTCTGGCCTTCTGTCTTGCCGCTTCATCCAGACAGCTTCCTTCCGCCAGAATAATACAGGCCGCATCGGTTAAAGCAGCCACAGCCAGTGTATTGATATTCCCCATCACCGTCACCCAGGCACAGCCTTCCGGTGCCCGGCTCATGGCAATACTCAATAAATCACAACAAAACGGAACGGTAATCTCCCGATCGATCTGTGCTCCTTCTTCCACAATCCCGAAGAGGCCGCTGTCCATCAATTCCTTCACTGTCATGTGTTTTTTCCCTCCTCCGATGCTTTCTGATCCATCTGGGACATATGGTCGGCAATTTTGCGGACACACTCCCGCAGCGCAGGCAGTGCATTGTCATCAAAATTCTCTCCATCGATCAAATAATCGGACAGAAGCTCCACCTCTCTGGACAGCTTATGCAGGCTTCCCCGCAGGTGATAGATACAATCCTTCTCACTGGCCTCTCCCCGAACGATGTCTTCTGCCAGAGATTTGCAGGTGGGAGCTCCGCAGGAGCCGCAGTCCAATCCCGGAAGTTTCCTGCACAGCTCTTCTACCTGGCTGAAC
>JAEDOC010000070.1 GCA_016302185.1 Clostridium sp.
AGTGGTTGCGGAAGGTATGGAATCCGGCGGTCATATCGGTGAGACTACAACGATGGCTCTGGTGCCGCAGGTGGTGGACGCAGTATCCATCCCGGTAATAGCGGCCGGTGGTATCGGTGACGGAAGAGGCGTGGCAGCCGCGTTTATGCTGGGTGCCGAGGCAGTCCAGGTGGGTACCCGGTTCGTGGTAGCCAAAGAATCCATCGTTCATGCCAACTACAAGGACAGAGTTATCAAGGCCAAGGATATCGATTCCACCATTACCGGTGTGAGCCATGGCCATCCGGTCAGATGCTTACGCAATAAGATGACCAGGGAATACTTAAAGCTGGAGAAGGAAGGAAAAACTTTCGAGGAGTTGGAGTATTTAACGCTGGGGACACTGCGGAAGGCCGTGATAGAAGGCGATGTGGAGACAGGTACTGTCATGGCCGGACAGATTGCGGGCATGATTAAGAAAGAGCAGACCTGTCAGGAGATCATCGAGGAGATGATGGCTCAGGCAGAGAAGCTGTTGGGCAGAAACTAGGAAACAGAGAGAAAAGCTGCGGATGGGGAACGCCGCGGCTTTTCCCTCATTGATTTTTTGAAAAATGGATAAAGAGGTAACGCTATGAGCAAAATTGCATTTATTTTCCCGGGCCAGGGCGCTCAGGTCTGCGGCATGGGACAGGAATTTTATGAGCAGACTGAGACAGGAAAAGAGGTTTTTGATAAAGCATCTGAGCTTCTGGGCTTTTCTGTACCGGAGCTGTGCTTTGAGAAAAATGACAGACTGGATTTGACCGAATACACTCAGCCGGCCATGGTTACCGCAAGCATTGCCATGACGAAGGTGTTTGTGGAGAAGACGGGTATCACTCCGTCAGTGACTGCCGGTTTAAGTCTGGGAGAATATGCAGCCATGGCGGCAGCCGGAGTAATGTCCTGGGAGGACGCAATTGCAACCGTCCGCCAGAGAGGAATCCTCATGCAGGAGGCAGTTCCGGCAGGCTTAGGCGCGATGGCAGCAGTGCTTGCCATGGACGCACAGAAGATTGAAGAGGTAATTGCTCCCATAGATGGAGTACAGATTGCCAATTATAACTGTCCGGGACAGATTGTAATCTCCGGACGGAAGGAAGCAGTGGCAGAAGCATCCGAGCGCTTAAAAGAAGCAGGTGCCAAGAGAGTGCTTCCGCTAAATGTCAGCGGACCGTTCCATTCCAGCATGCTGACAGAGGCTGGTGAGAAGCTGGGGAAGGTACTGGAAAACGTGGAGGTACATACGCCGCAGATTCCTTATGTGGCCAATGTGACCGCAGAGTATGTGACGGATGAAAAAGAGGTAAAGCCGCTTCTTAAGAAGCAGGTTTCTTCTTCGGTTCGCTGGGAACAGAGTATCCGCCGGATGATTGCGGACGGTGTGGATACCTTTATTGAGATTGGACCGGGCAAGACACTGACCGGTTTCATGAAGAAGATTGACAGAAACGTAAAAGCGTTAAATATAGAGAAGATGGAAGATATTGAGAAGGTAAAGGAGGCGCTTACATGTTAACAGGAAAAGTAGCAGTTGTTACCGGCGCCAGCCGCGGAATCGGCCGTCAGATTGCCAGGACCATGGCAAGAGAGGGCGCGATTGTCATTGTGAATTACAATGGCTCCGCTGCGAAGGCAGAGGAAGTGGTGAAGGAGATTACGGATGCCGGCGGACAGGCAGAAGCAATCCAGTGCAATGTCTCTGATTATGCGGCATCTCAGGAATTCTTAAGCAGCGTAATCAGCAAGTACAAGAGAATTGATATTCTGGTAAATAATGCCGGAATCACAAGAGACAACCTTCTGATGAAGATGAGCGAGGAAG
Organism: Clostridium sp.; assembly: GCA_016302185.1. GTDB lineage: Bacteria > Bacillota > Clostridia > Lachnospirales > Lachnospiraceae > Otoolea. Next base: position 1,847 of record JAEDOC010000070.1, read on the forward strand.
ATTTTGATGCGGTGCTGGATACCAACTTAAAGGGTGCCTTTAACTGCACCAAGCATGTTTCCCGCCAGATGTTAAAGCAGAGAAGCGGACGGATCATCAATATCTCTTCCGTTTCCGGTGTGGCAGGCAATGCAGGACAGGCCAATTACTGTGCATCCAAGGCGGGTGTGATCGGACTGACCAAGTCTGTGGCCAGAGAGCTGGGCAGCCGAGGGATCACGGTAAATGCGATTGCTCCTGGCTTTATTGAGACAGAGATGACAGAGGTCCTGCCGGAGGATGTGAAGAAATCCATGGGAGATCAGATTCCGTTAAAGAGATTCGGAAAGACAGAGGATGTGGCGGAGATGGCAGCGTTTCTGGCATCCGACAAGGCAGCCTATGTGACCGGTCAGGTGATCTGTGTCGACGGCGGCATGGCAATGTAGACAGAGCAGAAAGATTGAGGGAATAAGATGGAGAATAGAAGACGTGTTGTAGTAACCGGTATGGGTGCAATCACTCCCATTGGAAATGATGTAGAGACCTTCTGGCAGGGCTTAAAGGAGAAGAAGCTGGGCTTTGCTCCGATTACCAAATTTGATACAGAAGAATATAAAGTAAAGATTGCCGCTGAGGTAAAGGATTTTGATGCAAAGAAGTACATGGATCCGAAGGCAGCCAGAAGAATGGAGCTGTTTTCCCAGTATGCCGTGGCAGCCGCCGGACAGGCACTGCAGCAGGCGGGAATCGATATGACGAAGGAAGATCCGTTCCGTGTCGGCACCAGCATCGGTTCCGGTATCGGCAGCTTACAGGCAGTAGAGAGAGAACATAAGAAGCTTCTGGAGAAAGGACCGTCCCGGGTTAATCCTCTGCTGGTTCCGCTGATGATCAGCAATATGGCGCTGGGCAATGTTGCGATTCAGTATGGCTTAAAGGGCAAATCCATCGATGTGGTAACAGCCTGCGCCAGCGGTACCAACTGTATCGGTGAGGCATTCCGTTCTATTCAGCACGGTGAGGCAGATGTGATGGTAGCAGGCGGCTCCGAGGCAGCGGTGACTCCGCTGGGCGTAGCCGGATTTACTGCGTTAACTGCACTTTCCGCAAATCCGGATCCGACCACCTGTTCCCGTCCGTTTGACAAGAACAGAGACGGCTTTGTCATGGGTGAGGGCGCCGGAATCGTTGTTCTGGAATCCCTGGAGCATGCGGTAAACCGCGGTGCCAGGATTCTGGCAGAGGTTGTGGGCTACGGCGGAAGCAACGATGCGTTCCATATTACCTCCCCGGCAGAAGACGGAAGCGGTGCGGCCAAGGCCATGGAAGCGGCCATGAAAGATGCCGGTATCGCTCCGGAGAAAATTGATTATGTCAATGCCCATGGCACCAGCACTCACCACAATGATTTATTTGAGACTATGGCAATCAAGCTGGCTCTGGGCGAGCATGCATATCAGGTGAAGGTCAACTCCACCAAATCCATGATCGGCCACCTTCTGGGCGCGGCCGGAGCGGTAGAGTTCATTACCTGTGTCAAGACCATTGAGGATGGTTTTGTTCATGCAACCGCAGGCCTTGCGGAAGAGGATGAGGGCTGTGATCTGGATTACACCAAGGGCGAGGGCGTTTCCATGGATGTGAATTATGCCATCAGCAACTCCTTAGGCTTTGGTGGTGTAAATGCCAGCCTGGTTGTGAAAAAGTTCGAGGCATAAAAAACATACGGATTATACGAAAGAAAGGGCTGCAGGACATTCTGCAGCCATACTTCGAGACGAAAACTTTGAAGTTCAAAGTATTAAAAGGAGAGAATGTACCATGATGGGTATTAAAGAAATTCAGGAAATTATTCCGCACCGCCATCCGTTTCTTCTGATCGACTGCATCGAGGAAGTGGTGCCTGGAGAGAGTGCGGTAGGCTATAAATCTGTTACCTACAATGAGCCCTGGTTTGCAGGTCATTTCCCGCAGGAGCCGGTAATGCCGGGAGTTCTGATTGTGGAAGCACTGGCACAGACCGGCGCGGTTGCCATCTTAAGTCTGGAAGAGAATAAGGGCAAAGTGGCATATTTTGGCGCAATCAATAACGCGAAATTTAAGAAAAAGGTGGTCCCCGGCGATAAATTAAAGCTGGAGTGCAAGATCATTAAGAAGAAAGGCCCGGTAGGCATCGGCAGCGCAGTGGCTACAGTGGACGGAAAAGTGGCTGTTTCTGCGGAACTGACATTTATGATTGGTTAAAGATAGAGAGGCGTAGCATGTTTAAGGATCTGTTTAAGAAAAACTATACGGTAATCGGAAAAAATACGGGAAAGAGTGCCGGAGTGCCGGAAACGACTGCGGAGCAGCCGGCGGCAGTGACTGCGGCACCGGAGAATACCCAGGCTGCAGCACCGGCAGAGAGTGTACCGATGGACCGGAGTGTCCGTGAGTCCGTGAGAGCCGGCAGAACACCGGAGGAAATCAAAGAGATGTGGCGCCGCTGCAACAAATGTGAGCGCCCGATTCTGGTACAGGCGGTAAAGGATAACTTCTATGTGTGTCCGGAGTGCGGCGGTTATTTCCGTGTGCATGCGTACCGCAGAATTGAGATGATTATTGACGTGGGAACCTTTGAAGAGTGGGATGAAGAGATGGAGGTTGTCAATCCGCTGAATTTCCCGGGATATGAGAAAAAGGTAATGGATGCCCGCGAAAAGAGCAAATTAAATGAAGCGGTGGTTACCGGACGGGGTAAAATTCATGGACAGGATACCGTGATTGCTGTCTGCGATAACCGTTTCCTGATGAGCAGTATGGGTCACAACGTGGGTGAGAAGATCACCCGTGCGGTGGAGCGCGCAACCGCGGAGAAGCTTCCGGTGATCATCTACTGTACTTCCGGCGGCGCCAGAATGCAGGAGGGCATGATCTCCCTGATGCAGATGGCAAAGACCTCTGCAGCGTTAAAACGCCATTCCGAGGCAGGGCTTCTCTACATCAGTGTTCTGACTGATCCGACCACCGGTGGTGTAACGGCCAGCTTTGCTATGCTGGGCGATATCATCCTGGCAGAGCCGGGTGCACTGATTGGCTTCGCCGGTCCGCGTGTTATCGAGCAGACCATTCATCAGAAGCTGCCGGAAGGCTTCCAGAGAGCGGAATTCCAGTTAGAGCACGGATTTGTGGATCAGATCGTGGAACGTAAGGATCAGAAGAAGGTTCTGGGTCGCCTGCTGAAGCTTCACGCGGCCGGTCAGAGCTGGAAGGACTGGAGCGAAGAAAAGAATGCGGTCGGTTCCGGTCAGACGGGCGCTTCTTCCCTGCAGAGCTGCCGGGCACCGTTCTCCGGAATCATGCGCCAGAAGACACTGGATAAGATTGCAGGCCGTCAGCAGGATGCCTGGGATGCGGTTCGCTGCTCCAGAAGCGCCGGCCGTCTGGTTGCCAGTGATTACATCCGGGTTCTCTTTGATGAATTCTGCGAGATGCACGGCGATCGCTATTTCGGGGATGATCCGGCGATTATCGGCGGTGTGGCTTCCTTCTATGGTATGCCGGTGACCGTGATTGGTCAGGAGAGAGGAAAGACCCCGAAGGACAGCATGAAGAGAAACTTTGGTATGCCGGAGCCGGAGGGCTACCGGAAGGCCCGCCGTCTGATGAAGCAGGCGGAGAAGTTCGGTCGTCCGATCATCTGTTTTGTAGATACGCCGGGTGCTTATTGCGGCATGCAGGCAGAAGAGCGGGGCCAGGGTGAGGCTATCGCGAGAAACTTATTTGAGATGTCTGACCTGAAGGTGCCGGTATTAACGCTGATTACCGGACAGGGAGGAAGCGGCGGTGCGCTGGCACTGGCAGTTTCCAATGAGGTCTGGATGATGGAAAATGCAACCTATTCCATCCTGTCTCCGGAAGGCTTTGCATCCATTCTCTGGAAGGATGCGCAGAAGGCCAGCGAGGCAGCGAAGGTGATGAAGATGACCGCCAGAGATCTCTATGATCTGGGCATGATTGAGCGTATCATTTCCGAGGATCAGCCGGCAACTGCTGACAATATTGAGCTGATTGGCCAGATCATTGATAAGCACATGAGAGAATTCTTCAAATCCTGCTCCGAGAGAACACAGGATGAAATTGTAACCCAGAGATACGACCGGTTCCGCAGGATCTGACAGGGGCCCGGCGAATTACGGGATGGAAAAGAGGGCAAGAGCTATGAGTAGATTAAAACCGCTGAAAATCGGGGATTTGACGGCAAGACTTCCTATTATTCAGGGCGGTATGGGGGTAGGCATCAGCCTTTCCTCTCTGGCAGGGACGGTGGCAAAGGAAGGCGGTATCGGACTGATCTCCACCGCACAGATTGGCTTCCGTGAGCCAGACTTTTCACAGGATTCTCAGAAGGCGAATCTGCGTGCCATGGGACGTGAGATGGAGAAGGCACGCCGTATATCTCCGGATGGAATTATTGGCTATAATATCATGGTAGCGACAAGAAATTACGCGGAGTATGTGAAAACCGCGGTAAAAGCAGGAGCAGATCTGATTGTCTCCGGCGCCGGACTACCGGTTCGTCTGCCGGAGCTGGTTCGGGGTTCAAGGACGAAGATCGCACCGATTGTTTCCTCTATCAAATCGGCTTCGGTCATCTGCAAAATGTGGGATCGGAAGTATAAATGTGCGCCGGATCTGGTGGTGATTGAAGGTCCTCTGGCGGGAGGCCACTTAGGATTTTCCAGAGAAGATCTGGCGGAGTATGGAGTGGACACCCCCAATACGTCCAGAACCTATAAAAAAGAGCTCTACGATCAGGAGATTCGAGGGATTATCGCGCTTGTAAAGGAATATGCCGCGAAATACAAGAAGGAAATTCCGGTGGTGACCGCCGGAGGCATTTACACACATGAGGATGTATTGCATCATATGGAAGAACTTGGAGCAGACGGGGTTCAGGTAGCTACCCGTTTTGTAACCACGGAAGAGTGCGATGCGCCGATGGCCTACAAGCAGGCGTATCTGGATGCCAAAGAGGATGATATCATCATCGTGAAGAGTCCGGTCGGCATGCCGGGCCGGGCCATCCGGAATCACTTCATGGAAGAAGTAGAGGCAGGAAAAACGAAGGTGGAGCGCTGCTTCCGCTGTCTGGAGCACTGCGATCCGGTGCAGGTACCTTACTGTATTACCCAGGCGCTAATTAACGCTGCACAGGGTGACGAGAACGAAGCTCTGGTCTTCTGCGGAAGCAATGCGTGGAGATCCAGTAGAATTGAAAAAGTACATGATGTGATGATGGAGCTGGCCGGAGAATCATAGGGCTGGTGAGAAAAGCATCTTTCGGAACCGTTTTTGAACGGCCCCGGGGATGCTTTTTTCTTTTCTTTCAATCTTCTTGCGAAATACGGTCAATTTCATGGCGTTGCTTGCCGGGGCTCACAGGGCATGGTAGACTGTACCTGTAAATTTGAAAAATGAGCGGAATCAGAAAGAATCGGAGGAGATTCAGATCTATCTTCCCGGAGCTCCCCTTCTATGCGTTGAACAATGAAGCACAGCAGTATGGATTTACCAGCTGCGATATTGCTGCCGGTATTCTGGAGACAATCGCTGCCACAGAGCTTTCAGATGCAGAGCTAACCAAATCCATTCAGGAGGATCCATTAACGCAGACGCCGGTGCGGCTTATGAAGGCGGCTCTATGCAGGAGATGGTAAAAAATGCAAGAATGTAGAAGCCTAAATAAATGGAGGAAGAGGAATGTATTATAAAACTGTCTATGCTTCTCAGCTTGGCCTGCTCACTCTGACTGGGGACGGAGATAATCTGACCGGTCTCTGGATCGAAGGACAGAAGTATTTCGGGGGAAAATATTTCCGGGATTCCGGAAAATATAAAGTGATTCAAAAAGATAATTTGCCCCTATTTGCGGCAGCGAAACACTGGCTGGATCGGTATTTTGCGGGGGAAAAGCCGGCGTGTGGGGAGCTTTCCCTGTCACCTGCCGGAACGGAATTTCAGAAAGAGGTCTGGAAGCTTCTCTGTGAAATTCCGTACGGCGAGGTAGTTACCTATGGAGAACTGGCAAAAAAGGTGGCAGAAAAAAGGGGCCTTCCACGGATGTCCGCCCAGGCCGTGGGCGGCGCGGTAGGCCATAATCCCATTTCTATCATTATTCCCTGTCACCGGGTCGTCGGTTCTGACGGCAGCCTGACCGGCTATGCGGGAGGCGTTGAGAAAAAGAAATGGCTGCTGGAGCTGGAAGGCGCAGCAGTGGGAAGAAAGGCTTAAAGCTTTTCTTCCCATTCCGTTTCCTTAAATCCAACCAGAACGAAGTCCGTACCAATCAGAATCGGCCGTTTTACCAGCATTCCGTCCGTGGCGAGAAGAGAGTACTGCTCTTCCTCGCTCATGACAGGGAGCTTGTCCTTGAGATTCATACTTTTATACAGCTGCCCGCTGGTATTGAAGAATTTCTTCAGCGGAAGTCCGCTGGTCTTGTGCCACTGTTTCAGTTCCTCTAATGTCGGATTCTGTTCCTTGATATGGCGATCCTCGTAAGAAACCTGTCTCTCGTCCAGCCATTTCTTTGCCTTTTTGCAGGTGGTGCAGGCGGGATATTCCACAAATAATACGTTCATAAAAACTCCTTTCGGGTGTGGTGTTGCGTATGACAAGAAAATTATAGCACACCGGCTGAAATAAAGGAAGCGGAGGCTGACGGAAGAAAAATTACGGCGAAGGGCAGAGCTGGATACTGTGATCGATATCGCAAAACAGATGAACTAAGGAGACGGACTTTTTCATAAAACTTTTATACTTTGCTCACAGCAAATACACAGAATTTTTGTAATATGGCAACGGAATCGGAGAATACATTAGAGAGAGACAGTCTTTCCGGAGAAAAATATGAAGCTCATTGCCTGTTTATCGGAGTATCTGGTTCCGCTGGTGCTTTTTTATATTGTCGGATTTGCCGTGCTGCAGAAACGGCCGGTATTTGATGATTTCATTGAGGGAGCAAAGCAGGGAATGAAGACAGTGGCCGGCATTCTGCCGACTCTGATCGGATTGATGACGGCAGTGGGGATTCTTCGGGCTTCGGGCTTTCTGGATTATTTGTCCGGGATTTTGGAGAAGCCTGCAGAGCTTTTTCATGTCCCCGCGGAGGCAGTTCCGGTAATTCTGGTGCGTCTGGTATCCAGCTCAGCGGCAGTAGGACTTCTGCTGGATATTTTTAAAACACATGGGCCGGATTCTTATCTCGGGATGATGGTTTCGATTCTGGAAAGCTGTACCGAGACGGTGTTTTACACTATGAGTGTTTATTTTATGAGCGTAAAGGTGACAAAAACCCGATGGACTCTTCCGGGGGCACTTCTGGCGACCGGAGCCGGAGTGGCAGCCAGCATTGTACTGGCGGGCTGGTACGGCGTCTGACGGGGAACAGAAAAGGAAGAAAACAGGACAGGAAGATAGGAAACCGAATGGAAAAAACGCCTGTTTTTCAGGAAGATTATGGCGATTTGTAAGAAATTTGACGGTTGTGCTGACCCGGAGAATATTGTATAATCAGAAAGGATCTTTTTTATCTATGGAGTGAAAGGGAAAAACGTGGAACACTACAGGACGCTGAATGAGGTGCTGGTAAGGCTGTTTCGGGATATCATGGATATCGAACAGAAAGCCATTATTACGCCGGAATTTAAGGATATCACCAATAATGATATGCATGTAATCGAGGCGATTGGTATCGGTGCGCCCAAGAATATGTCATCTATCGCCCGGGAGCTTTCCGTTACCGTGGGAACTCTGACCATTGCCATGAACAGCCTGGTAAAAAAGGGCTATGTGGTGCGGAGCCGCGGCGAAGAGGATCGCCGGGTGGTCTATATCTCCCTTTCCGAAAGAGGGCGGCGTGCCTATGAGCACCATGCCAAGTTTCATAAAGAGATGATAGAAAGCGTAGCGAAGGAGCTGACCCGGGAAGAGATGGAGGTGCTGGTCAAGGCACTTTCCAAGCTGAACCGCTGGTTCCGAAACTGGCAGAAGAAATAATGAGGAGGCAGTACGCAATTATGAAACGATTTATCTTATTTTTAGCGGGGGCTTTGATGGCTGTATCCATCACCGCATGTACCCCGACCCAGAAGCCGGTAGAAAGCAGTACGGCTACGGAGAATGAACATGATCACGATCATCCGGAGCTGCCGGCAGGAGCCATGACGGAGTCCACCGTTGACGGAGCCCTGGAGAAGCAGAACATGGTAGTGGAGGATGCGGATCCGACCGTGATGGTCTGTGTATATTCGGTAAATAAGGAGAAGAACGGTTTAAAGCAGAATATGGATGCCATCGATGGCGAGTCCCTGGATGCGCAGCTTCTGATCGACAAGATGGCTGAACTCGGTGTGGTAGAAGAAGGAATCGAAGTTACCAAATTTGAAAACAAAGACGGAAGCCTGATGCTGGATCTCTCCCAACTGAATGAATTATCCGATGAGCTGGTGTTAACCGCTATCGCCAATACCTTCATTCAGAACTATGAGGCAAAGGAGCTGAACTTAAGCGTTGCCGGAGGAAGGGTTGGCGATGGGCCGATGACGTTCCTGAAAGAGTATAAGAAGATTAAATA
>JAEDOC010000071.1 GCA_016302185.1 Clostridium sp.
CTTCTGTCTTTCCTGCCCGGATCTGTCTGTCTATCTCTTCAAACGCATTATCTTCCTTCGTTTCCTGTACTTCCTGCTCTGCCGCCGGTTCCTTCGAGGAGCGCAGTACGGTCAGATCACAGCCAAATACGATCGCCAGGATGATTCCCGGGATGATCCATCTCTTTTTCATCTTCCCCCTCCTCATTTTTCTATCTCCTCCTGCAGCGAACTCAGCAGCCTGCTGCAATGGTAATTGATGCCGTACCAGTCACTTCCGTGATCCTGCTCAGGAAGAAGGGCGAGCGCTTTTTTACATGCTTCAATCCCCTTTTCATACTCTCCCAGCCGGTCATATTCCCGGGCCATGGCATACCAGATTGCAGGGATCCGATCATTCAGCGTTCCCGCCTTCCGATAAGAATCAATCGCCTTCTCTCTGTACTCCCCGCCGGCATTGGTAGCAATGACGCCGCGCAGATACCACGCACTGGCAAGCTCCGGCTTTTCATCCAGAACGGCTTCTATCTTTGCAAACGCCTCCTCCGGCTCAGACTTGCTCTTCGACCGATAGGCCAGATAGACGCTGTCCAGATAATTCCGGAAAAAAGGATTGGCGTCGATGACGGCCTCTTCCTCCTCCGTCAGCTCCTGGTACACCTCGTACTGAAAGCCGGTATAGCTTGAATTATCATTAAGGGTAAGGAATTCCAGCAGCTCAAACAGCCAGGTATCACAATTCTTCAGCTCATCCCCCTCACAGCCGGCAGTATAGGATGCCAGCCCTGACGTATACGTAAGGCATTCCTGTATCTTCTCCAGCTTCAGTGCCGAAAGTGCCGCATAATACATCAGATAAGGCGAATCCTCCCGGCTCTCGCAGTAGGCTGTCGCCAGAGCATACGCCTCCTCCTGCCGGTCGGTATGATCATAGCACTGTGCCAGCAGCTCACAGAGCTCCGCGTCCTCCTCCGGGTTTTTCAGCTCTTCCAGCAGCTTCGCTGCCTCTTCCTCCTGATAAACCTTCAGAAGCTTTCGGGCGGTCTGCTTCGTGAGCACAATCCGCTCCTCCTCCGTCAGCTTCGTTTCTTTTTCATACAGCTCCTTCCAGCGCAGAATCGCCTTCGCCGTCCGCTCATAATGCTTTGCCTTGTCATAGGTCAGGCTGCTGCCGATCTCCGCCGCCGTATACTGCACCCTTCGGTTCTCCGGATATTCCTCCGAAAGAAGCAGGGCATCCTCCACCAGATCATCATCCGCGCCGCCCGCTCTTTTGAACTGCTCGAGCAGCACCAGAGCCTGACCGTCGGTCCGGAAGATTTCAAACCGGTCACAGACCTTCTCGATTGCTTTTCTTTCCTCCTCCGGGGCCTCCTTCAACGCACTGTCCATCTGTTCCAGGGCTTCTCTGGCGATTCCCGCCGCTCCGCCGAGATCCGCCGCCGCAAGACAGAAGCCGTATTCCACCAGAGCATCCTTCAGCTGCGCCTTCAAAAGCCCTGCCTCATTGCCCGTCAGCTGCGTCAGATTCTGGGAAAGGAACAGGAGAAGACAGAGAGCCAGAGAAACCAGGGACGGCAGAGAGCGTTTCCGGGAAACCGGAACCCCCTCCTCTGTAGTCGTCCCCGATTCCGGAACTTGCGCTGCGCCAGCCATCATCTTTTCTGCAAGCAGCAGCGACGCATTCAGAAGAACTGCCAGCAGAAAGGAGCTGACGGTCAGCATCAGATGACGCAGCAGTACCCCCGGCTCTTCCCACAGCCGCTGCAGCACCACCAGACCGAAGGGCACGGCAAGAAGCGATGCCCAGAGCAGCACCGTCATCGGAATTCCCAGATATATCCTGGCAAAAAACCGGCGGATCGGGTGCTGTAAGGGCACCTTCCGGCAGCGGCAAAGATAACAGAAGAATAGAATCCCCATCACCAGAAGCAATGCCAGAAGCAGAATCCCGATGAGAATCCAAAAAAGTCCTTTTTTAACCACATAAACTGCAGCAAACACCGGAAGCAGCGTATCACTGCCGTATATGGCAATCAGTCCTGCCAGGACACACGGGAACAGACCGGTGAGATACGCCAGCCTGTCCGTCTTTATTTCTGTCCCTGCCGGCTCCTTCCCAAACCGGATATCGACCGCCCGCAGGAAGCACAGCAGGCTGATGAAGGCCGCAGCCAGAAGGATGACCGGGGAACTCCACCTTGGCAGCGGTTTCTCGCTCTGCGCAGCCCATATCATCATCGCAAAATCCGGCAGCAGGCCCGCGCTTAAGCCGGCGGCAAACAGCCAGGCCAGAATGGATGGTTTCTTCTCCATTTCTTTTATTCCTCCCTAATAAGAATACTGCCGGAGCGTTATTTCTGCTCCGGCAGCCTGTCTTCCATGCAGCTTCAGGAAGCTACTGATGATTTTTGCCGTCATGATACGGAAAAGTATTCGTATAGCTGATGGAACCGTCCTCCTCATAAACCTTTTTCTCAAATTCATTCTCTCCGTAGATGTAGACTGCATCCACGTATTTATTTCCATCCGTATCGTAGTAGTACATGGTGAACTCATTTTCTCCTGTCATCTCACCGCTCCGGCAGATGGAACCGTCACTCCCGTACTCCTCATAACTGGTGTATACCCCGTTTTCGTTGCGGATATAGGTCTTTTCCGGTATTCCATCGTTGTAAGAGGTCTGTCCCGCATCCTCTCCGTTTTCAAAATAGGAATATTCTCTGGTTACCTTTCCATTTTTATAATTGGTTTTTCCGCACAGCCAGCCGTCTTCGCTGTAGCTCTTTACATAGTCGATGCTCTCCGGATCCTCCGTGGTAAAGTCGCCGTAGCAGGTTACCGTTTCTACAAAACCGTTGTCATAGTAGGTATAGGCTTTTGCACCGATATCACCTTTACCGATACTGGGTACTAAATAGTCTTCTGTCTCCAGCATTCCCTCCTCATTGCAGGTAATGGTATACAGATGATCCCCTTTATCACTCTCTGCGACATGATACTCTGCACCGGAAAGGACACCATTTTCATAGTGATACGTAATGGTATAATCCTTTGTCTCCGGAGAGTCGGTGTTCATAAATTCCTTGTTATAGGAATACTGAAACTCTGCCGGCAATCCATCCTCCTGATAAGTCAGAGTGAACGCATAGATCTGTTCCAGGTCCTTGCCTTCTGCCTTCTGACCGTCCTTCGCCTCCCCTTCTGCCGTATGGGACTCATCCAGTGTATAGGTGATCGTCCGACCGTCATCGGAAACCTCTGCTGTGTAGGTATCCATACTGTACTGCCCCAGCTGCAGGGAAACCGGCTTGTCCTTTTCATAATTCCAGGTGATGGTAATATCCTCATCCAGACGTCCGTCCGGCGCATAGAACCAGGTTTTCGCAGGATTGCCGTCCACCCGCTCCGTCAGCCAATAGCCCTGACCGTAACGATACACACTCTCATACTGGCCGGACAGGATATGATGAGACAGCTCCTGATAGCTGACTGATCCCGTAGATTCTTCTGCCTCATAATCATATCCGTATTCATACACAGGATAATATCTTTCCTCTGGCTCTTCAGGTGTCTTCCCCGCATCCTGCTGCTCCCCGGCAGTCAGAATCGGCGTGATATCCGAAGCGACCCCGGCTCCCCACTGACTGATTGGATTGCTGCATTCTGCCCACTCGTATCCATAGCTGTAAAGGGCATTTCCACCCGCATCCTTGGTAAGCTTCGAGACGGGATACACCTTTTTGCCGCTTATATACTCTTCTCCGCCGGCACTGTTCACATCACCGCTATAGTAGTTATTATAGTCATACTCCAGCTGCCGGTACACCTTCCCATTGGGATATTTCATCAGAACGGTTTCTCTTCCGCCGTCCTCATTAAAGGTAACCTCCGCATCACCGTAGAGGCCCCGCAGGGTTCCCCAGGTCCAGGTGATCTCCCCCTTTCCTGATTTCGAGCTTCCCGCTGCACCTCCAGCACCGCCCGAACCCGAGCCTGCGGATGTACCCGATCCGCCGCACGCGGAGAGCAGAGAAAGTGTCACTGCCGCTGTCAAAAGGATTGCTGCTTTTCTTTTCATTCTTCTTCCTCCCACAAAATCTATTTGGTGTTAACTATAAAAGAAGAAAATCGAAAAAACAACAAGGTAAACTTTAACAAAAAGAGGCAGTATACCATAAAATCAACGGCAAAGTATTGTTAATCACCCCGTAAAGCTTTAAAATATAAAAAACGATATGCCGGCTGTCTCTCCTGTACAAAATATTCGTCCAGCATTCGGTAACAGCGGTGAAACCATCTCTCCGCCTGTGAAAATTGCTTTGTATACTCCAGTGCATCCAGAAAATAACAATGCCGAAACCGATTAAAGGTGAAGCCCTTTGCGTTTTTCCGGAGAAAATATTCCTTTGACAACAGCTGTAATCTCAGACGTCGTTCCCGGTGAAGCATCGAGTCCTCCGCAAGCATCTTTCCGTCCAGATCCCGTTTATTCATCCAGCTCTGTATCAGCCAGCGGGTCTCCTCCTCGGTCAGCTCCAGTGCTTTCGCAAATGCCAGCGCTGTGGCATGGTTCACCGGATAATGCTGTCCGGTTCTCCAGTACCGGATCCGCAGTGTATCCGAGGCCATCTGAGGCACCCGATGAAAGATTCTCTCGAAAAGCAGCTTATTCATATCTCCTTTCGTCAGGCCGTATGCAGCGCGTTTCTCCTCGTAAATTGTCCTGAGCCTTGCCTGCTCCGGCCTTTCCTTACGACCAAGCTGCAGACATTCCTCTGCCAGGTACAGCATCTGATTGGTATATCGTTCCTCTTTTTCCCCGTTATCTTCCGTCAACATAAAAAAATCTCCTCTTCCGAACAGGCACAATTGCAGCAGTTTGAGTAAATAACTACTCTTACTTCTGTATTCGCGCGTTTGTCGAAAAAGGGGACAAATCTTTTTTCTTACCCTTCATACCGCTGCTATCGTTCCAGCGTAAAATATCTTATGTCAATTGAAGATGCAAAAACCACAAGGTAAACTTTAACATTTTACAAACTATTTCATTTTCTTAAGAATCCTGCTTTACTTCCCGAAAGACAGAAAAAGAAGCCCCAGCACAATTCAAGTCGTGCTACGGGCTTCCTTTGAAAAACAAGATTCCTTTAACAATAAAACTTAATTTCATCTTCGACAAAGAACCGTTTCCATTCCGAACAGATTAAAAAGAACTGGGCCGAAACAAATTCCATCAGCTCATTCAACTCTTGACCAAAAATACACTTTATAACCGCTTACCGTAAATATACCAGGCAATCTCAGAAGCTGAATAGCCATCAATCTGCAGCCATTTATAATCCGGAAGGATACATCTGGCAGAGTCAAACCCATCCTCAGTCGGACGTTCAAAATTAACAATCACCTTTTTCTGTCCATCCTCCTCAATGATCTGGGAATGTACAATCTCTGTTTTGTCCGCAAGCGTCATATATGGATACATCATAATTTTCCGCCTCCATTTCTCATCCAGAATCCATCTAATTTCAGATCATAGATCCACTCCGGATCATCAAACGCCTCTCTCTGCTGTGCAATCAGCATAGGGCTGGCTCCCCGGTTCAGTTTCATCTTCGGAACCGGCTTTGGCATGGCTGCAATACTTCTTATATTTAATTTTGGCCTTGCTTTCCTTATCCAGCTGATAAAATGGATATCATTGTCCACTGTTGCCTTATACATCCTAATCGGGAGCAATACTAATCCTGCCCAACCTTATTTCTGCAATTCCAACAGATCCGAACTACCGGCCGGATCTTTCTCTCCGTTATTTCCATAACCATCCTCCTGTTTTTCTATTATTCCTATGAACGCAAAAAAGACTCCGACCGCCCTGAAACCCTATCAAACATAGGATTACCAAGGCGTTCGGAGCCTTTCTGATTCAATACTTAAAAATCCTGTTTATGGAATTACATTCCCATCTGCTTAGCAACTTCCTCAGCGAAGTTCTCTTCCTTCTTCTCAAGGCCCTCACCGGTCTCGAAACGAACGAAACTCTTTACAGCAACCTTAGCGCCGTTTGCCTTGCCAACCTCAGCTACATACTGAGCAACGCTCTGCTTGCCATCCTCTGCCTTTACATAAACCTGATCCAGTAAGCAGATTTCCTTCAGTTCCTTGTTGATACGGCCCTGAATCATACCCTGGATAACCTTCTCCGGCTTGGAAGCTTCCTTCGGATCGTTCTGAATCTGAGCCATCAGGATTGCTTTCTCATGCTCAAGGAATGCGGCATCTACTTCGTTTCTGCTGGTGTACTGCGGCTTTAATGCTGCAACCTGCATAGCAACGTTTCTTGCCATCTCTTTGATTGCATCGTTGACAACATCAGTCTCAACATCTACTAAAACGCCGATCTTTCCGCCTGCATGGATGTAGGAAGCAACGAAACCGTTGGCCTCTTCTACCTGCTGGAATCTTCTGATCTTCATGTTCTCGCCGATGATGGAAATCTGAGAGGAAAGAGCCTCTGCTACTGTCAGGGACGGATCCTTCTCCCACTTCTCATTCATGAAAGCATCGATATCAGCTGCACCGGTGGTCAGAGCCTGTGCTGCAACATCTGCAACGTAGCTCTGGAACTTCTCGTTCTTAGCAACGAAATCGGTCTCTGCGTTTACTTCTACAACAACTGCCTTCTTCTCATCTGCAGTTAACTGAGTAGCTACGATACCCTCAGCTGCGATACGGCCAGCCTTCTTAGCTGCACCTGCAAGTCCTTTTTCTCTTAAGAACTCAACAGCCTTGTCCATGTCGCCTTCGGTAGCTGCAAGAGCTTTCTTGCAATCCATCATTCCGGCGCCTGTCATCTCACGTAATTCTTTTACCATTGCGGCTGTAACTGCTGCCATGTTCAATCCCTCCGTATTAATTCTCCGTAAATTTTAAAATAACCTTTTAAAAGTAAATTCTCAGCTCTGAAATTCTGAAAATTAAGCCTCTGCGGTCTCCTCAGTCTCAGCCTCAACCGGAACCTCAGCCTCGCCCTGCTTTGCCTCGATGACAGCATCTGCCATTCTGGAAACAATCAGCTTAACGGCTCTGATTGCATCATCGTTACCCGGAATTACATAATCCAGCTCTTCCGGATCACAGTTGGTATCGATGATACCGATTAACGGAATACCCAGAGTGTGAGCCTCCTGTACACAGATTCTCTCCTTCTTCGGGTCTACTACGAAGATAGCATCCGGGATTCTCTTCATCTCCTTGATACCGCCTAAGTTCTTCTCCAGCTTCTCCCACTCTTTCTTCAGTGCGATAACTTCCTTCTTCGGCAGAACATCAAAGGTACCGTCCTCAGACATGGTCTCGATCTGTTTTAATCTCTCGATACGGCTCTGGATGGTCTTGAAGTTGGTCAGCATACCGCCTAACCATCTCTCGTTTACATAGAACATACCGCATCTCTCAGCTTCTGTCTTGATAGCGTCCTGAGCCTGCTTCTTGGTACCTACGAAAAGGATGGTGCCGCCATCAGCTGCGATATCGGAAACTGCCTTGTAAGCCTCGTCAACCTTACCTACAGACTTCTGTAAGTCGATGATGTGGATACCGTTTCTCTCGGTGTAGATGTACGGAGCCATCTTCGGGTTCCATCTTCTTGTCTGGTGACCGAAATGTACACCAGCTTCCAGTAACTGCTTCATAGAAATTACGCTCATGTTTTTTTCCTCCATTTTGGTTTTTCTTCCGCCGTCATCTTATGCTTCCTCGGGGACTCCCAAACAAGAAGAAATGGCCTGTTACAGCCACCTTTTTGTTTCTTTATGGAGCACCGTCCTTAAGAATCCGACCAGCGTGATTTTTTAGCCTTTATACTATAGCACAGAGCAGCATTTCTTGCAAGCATTTTTTCACAAAATATGTTATACTGATACTATAATTATACTGATACTATAATTATACTGATACTATCAAGACAAAGGAGGATTTTCCATGACAGAACATCAAACCACTTCCATCAGTGACAAAGAACTCAGAGACTTTCTGGAAAAGCTGGAGCATTCCAACGCCGGACAGGAAAAATACGCCCGCCGTCAATACCGGATGAGCCAGATCACGGCCGCAGCAAGCATCGCAGTGCTCTGTATTGTCCTTTACTCTGCGTCGACGCTGATTCCGAAGATCAATCTGCTTCTCGATGACGTTCAATCCTCCGTTTCCAATATCCAGGTCATCACCCGGGAGCTGGCCGAAGCCGATCTGCCGGGCATGATTGACAATGTGGACCATCTGGTTACCACCAGCGAATCCACCCTGCAGACAACCGCAGAGAAATTGAATTCCATTGATTTCGAAACCCTGAATGATGCCATTACCGATCTGTCCAACATCATCCGTCCGCTGGGACGACTGTTCGGAAAATAATTTACTGTTATTTTTTCTCGATCTATTTTATAATAGACGTAAATTGATAACTCATTCAAAGCACGCAAAGGAGACGAACCATGAAATCACGCGTTGAGGAAACGATAAAAAGACACGATAAAGGATATAACTGTGCACAGGCCGTTGCCTGCACCTACTGTGATCTGGTGGGCATGGATGAAGCCACCATGTTTAAGATGACAGAAGCCCTGGGACTTGGTATGGGCTGCATGAACGGTACCTGCGGTGCTGTCAGCGGTGCCTGTGTTCTGGCCGGCATGAAACGCAGCTCCGGTAATTTAGAGCATCCGGACAGCAAAGCACAGTCCTATCAGCTTTCCAGAGAAATTGTCACCAGCTTTGAGGCGAAAAACCACTCTTCGATCTGTAAAGAATTGAAGGGAGTAGAGACTGGCACTGTTCTCCGCCCTTGCGCCGACTGCATCAAGGATGCGGCTTCCATTGTCGAGCACATTTTATTTGACAGCGAAACGAATTAATCCGTGTCCGCTCCAGTGAACCGGAATTCGCTTTCTTCAGCGGATTTTCCTGCGCCGGCACCACACCACAAGGATGATGAACATGAAAAAAATATGGGAATTTTATGAAAATATGCGAGAAATTGTATATGTCAGCGATTTGGACACCGATGAAGTGATCTATCTGAATCGATGGGGAAGAGATCTGCTGGGATATCCCACACAGGAATCCCTGGCCGGAGTGCATTGCTATGAATTGTTCCATGAGAACAGCAAGCCCTGCGCTTTCTGCCCCAACCGTACGCTGAAGCCGGGAGAATTCTATGAATGGAAGCACTACAGCCAACTTTTAGGAAAAACACTGGCGATTAAAGATACCGTTGTGGAAGAAGACGGTCACCGCTACCGGATGCAGATCAGCATAGATCTCGGCACACAGGATCAGCAGCAGAAAACGATCACTGATTTTGCCACCAACGAGGCTCTTGTGAACGAAGGCCTGCGTCTTGCGCTCAGCGCGCCGACTCCCAACGATTCCATGGAGGTTCTGATCCGCTACATCGGAGAATCTCTGGCCTGTGACCGCATCTATATTTTTGAGGAAACACCGGATCACACCTACAGCAATACGTATGAATGGTGCCGTGATGGGGTCGTCCCCCAAAAAGACAATCTGCAGGATGTCCCCTATGAAACCGTAAAGGGCTGGTATCAGCTTTTCTTCAAAAATCAACAGGTAATTATTAAAGATGTGGAAGATATTCGTGAGATCGATCCGGAAGCCTATTCCTGTCTCCTGCCTCAGAAGATCCATTCTCTTATCGCCAGCCCTCTGATTTCCAACAATCAGATCATCGGCTTTTATGGAGTGGACAATCCGCCGGGAGAGTTTTTAAATCATATCTCTGTCATGTTTCAGGTACTGGCCCACTTTATTGTATCCATCCTGCGGCGAAGAGATCTGGTCAGCCGTCTGACGACACTCAGCTTCTGTGATCAGCTGACCTGTGCCAAAAACCGGCATGCCATGAATGCTTTTATCAGCTCCGTCAATCCACAGGACAGCATCGGCATTCTCTACTGTGATGTCATGGGCCTAAAAAAAGTAAATGATACCGAAGGACACACCGCAGGAGATCAGCTGTTGATCCGCGCCTTCCAGTGTCTGAGCAGCTGCTTCTCAAAAAATTCCATTTTCCGCATCGGCGGAGATGAATTTCTGGTTCTCTGTGTCAATATGTCGGAAGAAGAGATGGAACAGCGAATTCTGGCCCTGCGAAAATCCATGGCGGACTATCAGCTGACCATGGCCCTCGGCTCCATATGGCAGGCCCACTCCAACGGGCAGATTATGGAACTGATGAAGGAAGCAGATCAGCGCATGTACATCGATAAACGAAACTATTATAAACAAGTATAACAAAAAGGCATCCATCTCCAAACCGGAGTGGGTGCCTTCTGTTTTATAAAAATAAAAAACAGAGAATGCTCACATTAAGCTTCTCTGATATAAAATAAAAAAGAGCGCGAGACGGGACTCGAACCCGCGGCCCCGACCTTGGCAAGGTCGTG
>JAEDOC010000219.1 GCA_016302185.1 Clostridium sp.
GAATATGATGTTCTTTTTCTTCAGGAATTCTTTCATATGTTTCTCCTCTTTACTCTTACATGTCATGTGTCAATTTATGTGTCTTGTCACTTAACTTATTATACACGTGGTTTTCACTTCGTCAAGAGGAAATTTTTTTTAGGAAGGACGGACGATGAGTCGGGGGCCGGGAGGGTCTCTCTCTCCACAAAAACCTGCGGACAACGGAAAAAGGAACTAACCGCTAACTTCGACTAATGCGCTCAGGAATGCCTTCGCGCATAAGACAACCACAACCTTCCCCAGCCAACTATATTCCACCAAGGACAGGCAAAAAATGACCGGAGGGGGTGTGTATTCTTCCGGCAAACAATCAAAGTGCGCCCTTAGCGGAAGCGAAATCCAATGCTTACGTAGACTTATCCTCGAAGGCATTCCTGAGAGGATTAGTCGAAGTTAGCATTTAGTTCGCTGGAGCGTTGCACTTGTTTGCCGGAAGAATACACACCCCCTCCGATCATTTTCTGCCGTCCGTCATCATCACAAACGACACATCACATCTTATCGAGAATCTCCGTCAAAATCTTATTGATCATGGCCGGATTAGCCTTCCCCTGGGTAGCCTTCATCGTCTGTCCCACCAGGAATCCCACAGCCTTCTTCTTACCGGCCTTATAATCCGCCACAGACTGCGGATTAGCCGCCACGATCTCTTCAATAGTGGAAGTCAGCGCATCCGAATCATTATCCATCTTCAAACCATGTTCTTCCACATAAGCCTGCGGATCCACATCCTCATCAAAGACATGCTCAAACACTTCCTTGGCTACAGAACTGTTGATGGTTCCCTCCTCCGTCATCTGGATCAGAGCTGCCAGATGCTCCGGTGAGAAACGGATCTTGTCCGCATCCATTTCCCGGTCTTTCAACAGACGCATGGTCTCCACCATCAACCAGTTGGAAACTTTTTTCGGATTATGACAGATAGCTGTTGTTGCCTCAAAAATATCCGCCAGCTTCTTGGTTCCTGTAAGAATATCCGCGTCATAAGCCGGAAGGGCAAACTCTGCCATATATCTGGCCATCTTTTCATCTCTGAATTCCGGCTGACGAGACTTTATGTCCTCTATCATCTCATCGGAAATGCTCACCGGCACCAGATCCGGATCCGGGAAATAGCGGTAATCCTGAGCGTCCTCCTTGGAACGCATAGCATAGGAATATTCCTTGGTATCATCCCACCGTCTCGTCTCCTGAATCACCGGCTTTCCGGCCTCGATCAGATCGATCTGACGAGCCTTTTCACCCTCAATAGCACGGGCAATAGCCTTAAAGGAGTTAAGATTCTTCATCTCCGTACGGGTACCGAATTCTTTTGCGCCCATCTCTCGCACAGACAGGTTGACATCGGCACGCATGGAGCCCTCCTGCAGCTTGCAGTCCGAAGCACCCAGATACTGAATGATCAGACGCAGTTTGTCAAGGTAGGCAATTACCTCCTCGGCGCTTCGCATATCCGGCTCCGACACGATCTCAATCAGCGGCACACCGCTTCGGTTAAAGTCGACTAAGGAGCAATCTTCCCAGTCATCATGAATCAGCTTACCGGCGTCCTCCTCCATATGGATCTCGTGGATGCCCACAGTCTTTTTGCCGCCCTCCGGCGTCTCGATCTCCACACCGCCGTCATGGCAGATGGGCAGATACAGCTGAGAGATCTGATAGTTCTGGGGATTATCCGGATAGAAATAATTCTTCCGGTCAAATTTACAGTACTGGTTGATCTGGCAGTTGGTGGCAAGCCCCACAGCCAATGCCAGTTCGACAACACGCTTGTTCAGTACCGGCAGAGAACCGGGCATACCGGTACATACGGGACAGGTATGGGTATTGGGTGCCCCTCCGAAAGCAGTGGAGCAGCCGCAGAAAATTTTCGTTCTGGTCGCCAGCTCTACGTGTACCTCCAGGCCGATGACCGTTTCATACTGTTTGCTCATTTACTCCACCCCTTTCATATCCGGCATCATCATCTCACGACTCTGCTCAAAGGCATAGCCAGCACGGATAATATTGTTTTCTTTAAAGCAGTCTCCGATCAGCTGCAGACCGATAGGCAGTCCCTTGC
>JAEDOC010000220.1 GCA_016302185.1 Clostridium sp.
TTCGGAAGTTCTTTTACCTGATTTACTTCGTATACATAGCTTTCGGAAAAATCTATACCGGTATAGTGGTCATTCAGCAGTACCAGGCACTGTAATATACCGAACAAATCTACATAGCCATACAAGATACCTTCCTGAGCGTTGCCGGTCACGCAGATGACATGGCAAATCTCATCCGAACCCAGAGAAACAACGGGCTGTTCCGGATAATAATACCAAC
Source organism: Clostridium sp. (assembly GCA_016302185.1). GTDB lineage: Bacteria > Bacillota > Clostridia > Lachnospirales > Lachnospiraceae > Otoolea. Next base: position 221 of record JAEDOC010000220.1, read on the forward strand.
AGACTAAAGCCTCTTCTTTTTCCAAAAGGTAAGGAATCAAATGGGCAATCTGCGACTTCTCTCCGCCCCGCTCCAGATAAAATTCCAGCGCCGTTTTTGTAATGGAAGGAAATATCTTCTTTCCGTCAAACTTTACCTGCATCTGAATCGGGGTTCCGATAAATCTTCTTTCTATCTGCGCCTTTGCCATCGCTGCTTCTATATCGATCGTTGGATATTTCTTCTGCAGTGATTTTAACATCTTTCTTGCTTCCTGCCGGCTTCGGGCACTCATCTCCACCTTTACAGAGCCATCCGTCTGATTTTCTCCCCGATACCGTTTCACATCCAGCTGAGACGCGGCAAATTTCAGTGTTTCCGACAGGGCAGCATCCGCCTGTTTTCCCATCTTATTGTTGCACTCTTTACACAAAAGTACTTTCGAATGAAGACGTCCGCCCAGAGAATTTAAAATAATGTGCTCATCAGAGGCATTGGCATCCGTGAGCGTTTTATTACAGATAAAACAATTCATGTTTTTACTCTCCTTCGCCTTGAACAAATAAAAACTTAAAAGTGCAAAATTTTTACTTGCAGTTTGATTTCATCGTGCTATAATGAATGCGTACGGGGTATTAGCGCAGTTGGGAGCGCGCAACATTCGCATTGTTGAGGCCACGGGTTCGAATCCCGTATGCTCCATGAATCAGAAAACCCTTGCAGATACGGAGTTTCTTGTATTTGCAAGGGTTTTTCGTGCTTTATATAATCTCAAAAAGGGACCTGCACCGCATTGGCTGTTTCTGCTTTGAGGTATAGTACTTCTGGATATGGATTCTCGACTTTTCCGGAATCGACGTTTTAAGCTTTCCTTCGTTCAATAACAGCTCTACGATATTACTCATCGCATAATTTCCTTAACGATCTCCTCCAGCACCTCCACCATCTTTTCCATGGATTGTACCGGAATACACTCATATCTTCCGTGGTAATTATAGCCGCCGGTACAGAGATTGGGACAGGGAAGACCCAGATAAGACAGACGGGCGCCGTCCGTACCTCCGCGAATGGGAACAACTTTCGGTTCCACCCCCTGGGATTTCAGGGCTGCCTTCGCCGTCTCCAGAAGCTCGGGATACGGCTCCACCATCTCCTTCATATTGCGGTAGGAATCACGAATCGTAAGCTCCACCGTTCCTTCTCCGTATTTTCGGTTCAGGAATGCGGCTGCCGCCTCCATGATCTGCTTCTTTTCCCCGAACTTTTCTGCGGAATGATCACGGATTAAGTAATGCAGCTTTGCGGTCTCCACATCGCCGGTGAACTGATGCAGGTGGAAGAAACCTTCATACCCTTCTGTATACATGGGATTCTCAAAGACCGGCAGCAGGCTCTGGAATTCCATTCCCAGAAGGGCTGCGTTCTTCATAATTCCCTTGGCGGAACCCGGGTGGATGCCGACACCGTGGATCGTCACCTTTGCCGAAGCCGCATTGAAGTTCTCATATTCCAGCTCCCCCAGAGCACCGCCGTCCACCGTGTATGCCAGATCGGCGCCGAAGGCCTTCACGTCGAAGAAGTCCGGGCCGCGGCCCACCTCCTCGTCCGGTGTAAAACCGATTCGAATCGTTCCGTGCGGGATCTCCGGATGAGCGAGAAGCTTCGCTGCCATGGCCATAATCTCCGCCACGCCGGCCTTATCATCGGCTCCCAGCAGTGTGGTTCCGTCAGTTACGATGAGATCCGTTCCGGCGCAGTCGGCCAGGAAGGGGAATTCACTGACTCTGAGCCAGATCTTCTGTTCTTCATTTAATAAAACATCCCCACCGTCATAGTTCTCCACGATGCGGGGGCGAACATGACTGCCGGAACAGTCGGGAGAGGTATCCATATGAGCGAT
>JAEDOC010000221.1 GCA_016302185.1 Clostridium sp.
ATGTTCCTTTGGATTCGGATGGTCTGGTACGACACAGAATCGATCATTTTGAGGTGAACGGAAAAACAGAATACAGCTTTGCATCAGAGATCTACCGGAAATACATGGGAAAATTGCCGGAGAAGCAATTATCCTATATTCCTTTTTCTGGATATCCTTACGATTATTATGGTTCTGAGACTGCCGGATTATCCTTCTGCGACGTAATAAACGGAACCATTCCCAAAGAACTGTTTGCGGGAGGAATCGTACTTATCGGCGCGTACAGTGAAGGAATGATGGATTCCTATTACACTGCTGTCAGCCATGATACGCCCATGTATGGAGTAGAGGTGCATGCCAATATACTTCAGGCCCTGCTGGATGAGAATCTGAAAAAAGAGCCGAAACAGCTGACGATGCTGGCAATCACCTTCACACTGTTTGCGGCGGCGTTTTTGACATGGCTTTTCCGGAAGCTTTGGCGGGTTTCAGGTGCTTCGCTGACACTGATTTTCGGATACTGGTTCTTTGCCGTCCGGGCTTATGAACAGGGCTTTGTGATGCCGCTTCTTTATCCGATGGCGGCAGTCTTACTCTGCTACATTTTTGGAATCGGTTGTCAATACATTCAGGAACGCCTGGAGAAACAGCACGTAGAAGCTGTATTCGGAAGGTATGTGTCAAAGGCAGTGGTAAATGAAATTCTAAAAGGCGGCAGGGATACCCTGCGATTGGGAGGGCAAAAGAAGGATATTGCAGTATTGTTTGTTGATATCCGCGGCTTTACTCCTCTTTCTGAAGCCTTAGAGCCGGAGCAGGTTGTAGCCATTCTCAATCAATATCTGGAGGTTACGACAAACGCAGTCTTTGAGAACGGAGGCACCGTTGATAAATTCATCGGTGATGCAACCATGGCTTTGTTTAATGCCCCGCTGGATCAGGAGGATTATGTATTCCGGGCAGTCAAGACCGGGCTTGACATGGCGGCAGCCGGGAAAGCTCTGGGAGAAGATCTGCTGAAGCTGTATGGGAAAAACGTCAGCTTCGGGATTGGTATCAACTGCGGGGAAGCTGTCATCGGCAATATCGGCACCTCCAGCCGCATGGAATATACAGCAATCGGAAATACCGTCAACACGGCTGCACGACTGGAGAGCATGGCAAAATCCGGAGAGGTTCTGATCAGTCCGGAAGTATATGAGCGTTTGAAGGACAGAATCGAGGCGGAATGTCTCGGACCGTGTACCTTAAAAGGGATTTCTGAACCGATGGAAATCTTCCGGGTAACGGGGATTCGGCATCCGGAAAAGTGAGAAAAACATGCCCGCGTTACTGTGTGACTGGGCATGTTTTTTTAATAAGATGTTTTTCAAAAAGATTGGTAAGAACCGTTATTTGTCCGGTGTTCTGTTTCCAGAGATCCAGTCCTGCACCTCAGAAACACTGACCTTCAGGATCTGAGAGATCATATCCGTTGAGAATCCAAAACTACTCATTGTAAGGGCGAACTCTAATTTGCTTTCTGCTTTTCCTTCTGCAACACCTTCTCTGAAAAGCTGTTCCATTTCCTGGCACATATCATTCACTCCCTCCTGTATTGTCTTTAATTCATGTACGCGGTTGGCCAGAACCTTGCTGTACATTTCTTCCGGATTTTTGCAGTTAAAGTCATGCATCAGCCTTCCCAGCTCTGTATCATCCTGATTTTTGGAGTTTACATAGATGATATGAGAACCGTCCCGGAAGGCTTTGTTGACCTCTTCGATAGTCCGTTCTACATGGCAGATGGGCAGTCCATAGCCAAGGGTATCGTCTCTGGTGATGAAGATCACGTAGCTTTCCGGAAGCCCGGAAAAATCCCGTCCGGCGTTGAGCGTGTTCATATCCATAAGACCGCTGTGGTATCTGGCTCGTTTGGGCGAGGCTCCTTCACTGTCCTGTTGGATCTCCACGTTATACTGGTGGCCCTCATCATCGATGGAAACGCAGTCTAAGATGGCAGAGCGGCCATGGAGATTTTTGAAGTTCTTCTGTAAGACCTGGTCAATGATTTTCAATCTCACTGCTTTCTGGTTTGGAATCTAAAGCACTGAGTTCAGAATTGAA
>JAEDOC010000072.1 GCA_016302185.1 Clostridium sp.
CTGACGGAAATCACTTCCGAAATCCCGCGTTCCTTCAGTAAAGCTTTTATCCTGTCCGCCGATGCCGCAAGCGATTCTGTATCACACTGATTCAGCACCACCACATAGGGGCGAGCTTCCGCCCCCTTTCGGGTCCCCTTAGCGGAAGTCAGAATCTCTGCCAGCAGCTCTTCTGTCATCCATTCCTCTCCCCGGGATGAAACAGCTTCCCAGCGGAAACAGCAATCCCGCAGCTGCTTTCCAAGACAGCTCATACCGGCCACGCCAATCACCAGATCGCTTTCCGGAAGAATCACCGGCTCATGTTCTGCGGGAATCTTACAGGGCATCCGCTTCGCCCCATCCGCTTCCACGAACACTGTATCTGCCTGCGCCACACACTCAGTAAGCAGCTCCCGGGAAGGAACGGTCAGTTTTCCCGTCTGCGGCTCCGGGCTTCCTATCACCGCATAACGGCCATCAGCCCAACGCTCCCTGACTGTCTTCCCATCCACAGCATAAAACTCTGGTTCCGGGAAAAAAATATGCGTCGTAGTAGTGACCAGAACCCTTCTCCCCGCCTTTGTAAGACGGGAAGCCAGCCACGCAATCAGTGTACTCTTCCCACCGCCTCCCACCACGGAAACCACATATTTTTTCTGTTTCATCCATTCTTCCAGATCCTGAATTGTCATACGCTGCTCCCTATTTCTCAGAGGAAGCCATCAGCGCCAGAAAGGCTTCCATCGTCAGTTCCAGTAATTCATCCGGATATTCATATTCCTCCGTATGAAGCGGCGGCTGCTTCTCCCCCGCACCAATTCCGAAAAAGGCACCGGGACACACCTTCAGGTAATGGCCGAAATCCTCACTCCACCGCATGGGGGCCTCCAGAAGTGCTCCATGGCAGAGCTTCCGCACCTTCTCAGCGCAGGCCGGCGTATTCTCCGTTGACGGAAATACATCCTGCAGCTGATGGCTGACCGAAAGACCGTACTTCTCCGCCAGCGCTTTCGACATTGTCAGTATTCCCTCATAAAGCCGCTCCAGATCCGTATCATGCTCTCCGCGCAGAGTCAGCCACACCTCCGCCGCTGCTGCCGCCTGACCAAATGCCTTGCCCCCTACCTTTGCCCCAATCACAGTGCACATCGTCATACCGGTATAGCGTAACGGCTCCGTAAGGTCCGGCAAAGCACACAGAAGCTCTCCCACCGCAGGCGCCGGAGAAATTCCGTTTTCCGGATAAGCGGCATGGGCCGGCTTTCCCAGAAACTTTAAAATTACTCCACGGGAGGCACAGGCAAAGGTTCCCGGCCGCGTCACGACCTGCCCCAACGGGAATCCCGGCAGGTTATGCACACCATAGATCTCTCCCACCGACTCCCTCTCAAACAGCTCCAGACACGCCTCTGCGCCCTCTCCGATCTCTTCCGCCGGCTGAAATAAAAAGAAAACATCCCGTCCGAAAGACATCTCCTCAGCCAGCAGGGAAACCCCGCAGAGCGCTGCCGCATGTCCGTCGTGACCGCAGAGGTGGGCAGCCGTTCCATCCGGCAAAGCCAACGCATCATAATCCGCCCGCAGAGCAATGGATGGCTTTTTTCCGGCAGAATCTTCTTCCCGGTGCGCAGCATAAAAGCCATCCCCACAGGGAATCAGTTCCATCGTAGTATATGATTTCAGAAAATCCATAAGCAGCGCTTTCGTCCGAACTTCCCTGCCGGATGATTCCGGACAGCTGTGGAGTACATGGCGCAGCTGAATTATCTCATCTAAGTTCATTTATTGCCTCTGCCTCCCGTATCTTATTTCTTCCAAGTATACAGCGTTTGGGCGATTTGATCAACCGAACCGGGGCTGTCTATGTTCCAGACGAATCCAGACTTATCGCATCCCAGCAATCGCTGACCAGGTGACGGCTTCCCTGAAATAGCAGGAAGCTCACAATCTCCTGCTCCAGCTTCACACCGTTTTCCAGCATATACTGTACCACATCCCTGTACATTTCATGATCTGCAAGCGCTTTCAGTCTTTTCCTGTCATTAGATGAAAGCTTCAGAAGACACGCTTTATACCGCGCATCCTGAAGTTCCTCCTTCGACATCCGCCACATTCCAAACGGAATCCCCGTAATCCTGCAAAGATTCTCATGAATATAAAATCCACCGGCATCAATATCTCCAAAATGCAGATATGTAATTTCAGGATTATCATCAAATACCTTCCTCAAAAAATCTCTTTGAAACCGCTTCATATATCCGCCCAGATAAAAATAGGAAGTATTCTCCTCGTTACACCGCATGTAAGAAGTCTTGTTCTCCACGGTCATAAACCTTCTGTCTCTCACCAGAATGCTCTCAATCTCAGCCAGCTCATCCGCATAAAACTCTACGCCGCTTTGAAATCCGCCAAGCTCTATTGTCTTTCCATCTTTTACAAGCACAATATCACCTTTCAGACAAAGCTTCTGTCTCTCTGCTGCAATGTGATATTCTCCAAGGATTTCGTCAAAAAGTTCATTTTCTTCGCATGGTCGTTCATGATACTTTCGAAGTAATCCGCACACGGCATCCAGCGTATTCTCCTCAAAATATTTTGAGCTGCCATAGATGAGCATCGATGCCTCCCTCACATACAACAACTGCTCATTCCTCTCGATAAAAATAAGCGCTTTCAATATTTCTTCGGTCTGCTCATAGTTCTTCGGTACTGTATTTTTATCCAGACTTGCCCGAAGTTTTTCACATTCAAGATCTGCAACCGGAGAATAGCCGCCGTATCTTGCGATGATTCTCTCCACCTGTTGCATTTTCTCATGTTTCGACTCGTATCCATACTTCTCTGTCAGGTATCGCTCTGCCTCTTCCACCTTTCCATCAATCAGATAAATTGCCGCAATTTCATTGCTGAATCCCTTCATTTCATAAGTCAGAAATCCTTTTTCCTGCAATCCGGCCGCAACTTCATTTATCCCGTTGATCTCGTCCAAATCTCCATCGTTCCGATAATACCCGTCATACAAATTGGATGGCTTGATCTGCGTTCTCCGGTTGATCACTCCCGTCCCACTGTCCTTTTTACTTTTTCGGTACTTCTCAACCAGCAGGATCAACATTTTTTCTTCATAGTTACGCATAGGTCTTCTCCTCATGGAACTGCACGACACCAAGCTGCATACTGTCAGCCCGCACACGAAGAACCGGCAGGATCACTTCACATTCGTTACCAATCGACTCTGTTTTATCCGGCGAACAGAAAATCACCTGCATGTTCTGCTTCTTCATGAAATCCAGCATCAATTTTACATTCCCCGGGTCCATCTTTGCAAACGGCTCATCAATAAATACCAGTCTTGCGGAATTCACACGCTGGTTATATATCATAAGCAATGCGGAGGACAAAATCAATAAATACGGGATCTGCACCTCTGCCCCGGAGTTAAAACCGGTCTGACGAGACAGCTTTGCTCGATCCAGAATATGATTGCTCATCAGGATCTCATATGTCATGTAATTCCGGTAGTCCGCAAACCGCGCAATCGTTTCTTCGCTGTTTCTCTCGATGATACGATTGATGATTTGTTTCAGCTCCTTTTCCAACTGCTCCCCATCATCGTCAGACACAGAGGTCAGCATACCGAATGTCATCTGACCGGATCCGGAACGATCGCCTAATTTCTCCCTCTCATCCAGGTACTTCGCATATTCGATGATCTTCTCATACTCTGAGCCATCCTTCACATAATGCACATCGAATTGATACTTTGTTGCAAAATTAAGCTTGGACAATTCCGCATTGATCTGTTTTAAGTCATCCAACGCCTTTTCACATGTATTCATAATTGTCAAAACAAACTCATTTTTAAAGATATCCTCATATCGCTTCGTCTGTACATCCAGCTTTTCCCGGATTTCCTGCAAGTTATCCATCCAGATTCGATCACGTCTCTTCGCATAAACTTCACGGTCTGATTCACCGATTGGCATAGAACTATCCGGATGCTTTGCGTTATAACCAGACTGCAGTCCAATCAAATCCTTTCTGTGTTGTTCAATACTTCTGTCAAGACGACTTCTCGAATCAGGTGTCAGTATTCCACCGGTTCCCTGCCTGCCGGCTTCCACAAATTTATCATATGCCTCGACCGCTTTCTGAACAATCGGATAAGCGGAAATCTCATACTCCTTAAATTTCTCCTCTTCCTCGTCTAATTCCGTAGTTTTCCTGTCAATACTATTTCCACACATCCGAATCTGTGTATCCAGCTCTACTCTCTTATCCGTGTTTTTATCACGCTCACGTTTCACAGCTTCCTGCTCGTCCGTCAGCCGCGCGACTCTCTGGCTCAATTCGATATATTCTTTGTTATTCTTCTGCGCCTTTTTTAGCTGTTTCAGCTGCTTCTCTGCCTCATCCAGCTCCTGCGCATTCTTCTGGTATTTCGCATGAGCATCGAAATCGTAAGCCCTGAAACATTCCTTGTCCTGATTCAAACGATTCTTTCGATCTGTAATCGTCTTTTGTTCCGCAAATTTCTCCTTCCGTGCTTCCTGAAGTTTCTTAATCTCCTTCTCCGCTCGTTTCCGGTTCAGTTCGAACGTCTCCTGACCAAGATAGTAGGAACGAATCCGGTCGAACCGAAGAAAGTAACTGTCCATGGCAACGGACACACGTCCTTCCACAGAAATCGCATTCTCGTACTCCCGCACTTCCTGCAGGCTGACCGCATGCATACGTCCCAACTGGAAGTCAAAATACTTCTTTGCCACTGTATTCCGGATTTCAAGAAAATGCACCACGGAATCCGTTTCTGCCTCGATTTCCTTTTTCATCAATAGCTTCGTGTTAAATAAATGGGCATATTTGTATTGACTTCTGTTTAAAACATCATCTGCAATATCATAATACTGCGGCTCTACAAGAATCGTATAACGACGCGGGCCTAAAAAAGCCTCGATGGAATCTCTCCATGCCTCTTCTTTAATCCCGATTACGTATTCACATGCAAATTTCGCTTCTGAGGAAATCTTCCTTTTTGCGAACTCATGATTGATTTCCTCTTTGAGTCCCACATAATCCGGAATCTGCGCATATGTATTCCTGTGCTTTTGGGCTTCCTCCATGAGCCGCTCCTGAACAGCCAGTTTCTGATTCAGTTCTTCCAGCGCCTGTCCAATCAGTGCTCCCTGTGCAGTAAACGCATCATAGCTCTCATTGACTGCCTGTCTCAGTCCTGCAACAGCAATCTCTTTCTCAAACGCCGGGCAGGAATGGTCGCAGAGAGAGACCAGTATCTCTTTCTTCTCAATCTCCCGTTTTTCCTCAGCGAACGTATGAAGGATCTCACTGACTTTAACCTGGAACTGTTCCAGATCGTCCTTTGCCTGAGAAAGCCGGCGTTTCTCCTGTTGCAGAGCATTCACCCTCTCTTCCTCTGTATGAATCGCTTTCGTAGTGTCCAACTGAAGCAAATCAAATCTCGCCTGTGCCAGCCTCTGGTTCAGTTCATCCCATTTCTGTTCGATAACCTCCAGAACCTGTGCAACTTCTTTTCGTTTTCCAACAGCAAGGTTCTGCTCCCGTGTCAACTCCTCAATCTCAGTAGTCAACCGTTTTACCGTGCGGTATACTTTTTTGATATCATCAGCCAGAAGACGATTTTTCTCATTTTCATAGGTATCGTATTCTTTTAGAATCAGTTCCAGCTCCCCAATCTCAGCCTGAATCATAGAAAACGACGCGTTCAGGCGTTCAATATTTCCCTTCGCCTCAATCAGCTTTGTGAAATCCACGTTCCGTTCCTCAAGAACACTCTCCCGAATGAACTTGTCGATTTTTGCATTGGGGTCGTAAGACATAATCCCACGGAGTTTCCGAAGATATCCGCTCACCTGATTCGCATTCAGTTTCAGCCCTGTCATCTGCATGAACTTCTGGATTCCCGGCTCTTTCAAAAGCAGTGTTACCCCATACTCTTTCTGAAACTGCTGCGCCGAATAAGGAAGCTTTGCTCCGTCTTTCACATAAAGATGCTCCACCTGAGCCAACGTTTTTCTGTCCATCACATATCGGAGTGTCTGACAGTTATTGGATGAGTTCGTCTCAATAACTGCCCCCAAAACAAAGGATTTCTCGTCCACATCATCATAAAACTCCAGAACAATATGACTATACACATTCGGCACTTTATCCGCCGGGCGCATATAAGTTCCTGCCGTCGCATCAAGAAGACCTCTTGTATAGGAGGAAAGCGTTCTGCTGCCTTTGCTCTCCGAGGATTTATTAAAAATTGTATCGCCAAAAGCCGCATACTTAATCGCATCCAGCATAACCGATTTACCATTTCCGTTTTTCCCTGCGATCAATGTGAAAAAGCCGATCGGCGCCGTCACATTGGAAAATCCATACCAGTTGATCAGACGAACTTTTTTTAGTAAAATCATGCGTCATCCTCCTCAAACTCTTCCTGATTCCTTCCCGGATTTTCCGGTTCTGAATCATCTTCCTCCATTTCCCCATCATCCATCTTCAAATATTCCTTTGCCACCGTCTGAAACTGCGGAATATCCCAGCCAAACTGCAGAGACGGATACAGCTGAATCTTCATATCTTCACCATCATCATCTTCATCATAATTGATCAGGCTGTATTTCTTAAACAGCTTAAATGCACCATTTAATTCCTGCTTCAGCGGTACAACACCATAAGATTTGATCTTATCAATCAGGTCTCCCTTTGTCACAAAATTTCCTTCGTTAAATCCCAGATTCTCCAGATAAACTTTCCATAAAACCAACAATTATTCACTTTGCATCCTGGTATAAAGTTCTGAACGCCTCAACCGACGCAGCATCTTATCGATCTCGGAAATATACGATGGAATCAATCCACTTTTTTTAATGAAGAAATAATCATTGAAGAAACGCGTCAACAGCTCATCCTTGATTAAAAACTGGCCGAAACTATTCACATCCGGCATCTTCATAACCGTCCGCATAATCTCACGAATACTGTCCTTCAATATCAGCAGCTCATTTTTCAGATCACATTCACCTTCCACCAAAGGCACAAGAATATTGGAATACGGACGGATGGCCCGGGGACTGTCCTTCCCCATTGATGATTTTAAAATCTCATACATCGAGAAAATGTGATTCGTAATCGCACTATTGGCTTCCTGGTCAAAGATTCGGTGAATCGCATCAATCAATTTTCGGCAGTAAGCGGAAACCGAAGCAATATGGTCGCCGGTTCGTCCAATCTCTTTCGGAGTAATCCAGCCACATGCACGAAAATAACGCAAAATAGCCGATGCATTCTCCTGCGGACTTCGTAAACTACTGACCTCATCTCCAATATCCTCTGTCTCGAGCGCATACATACAGTTTTGCAGGTAAATAATCAGACACTGTCTCGCATCTGTCTCATACAACACAGGAATTTCCTTCGATTTCTCAATCAACTGGCTGATACATTCAAAATATACCTCTCGGTTCTTACAACAAAAAGGATTAAAAAATTTATCATTCACACTGTCAAAATACGACACATCTTCACCTTCTTAATAAATGATAAAAACAGTATATCACATCGCTCGCTGTACTACCATCGATACCTGCATCAAAAAAGAAGCCCCCTATAAAGAGAGCTTCTTGCAGTACAACGTATTTTTTACCTTTTAAAGCAACTTTAAAAGCTGCACAAGTTCATGCGGTTCTGTTTCATCCGATATCGTCTGTCTGGTATCGAATTGCTTAAAGCCATAATTTTTATAAAAAGAGAGCAGCTTTTCTTTATTATCCGCTTCCACAAACACCACCATTCCTCCAGCCTGATACTGTAAAAGCTGTGTTTGCCGAATCGCCGCTTCCAATAACTCCTGCCCTGTTATCCTGCCATTCACTCTGTCATTAAAATTTTTTCCTAGTTGCGCTATCAAATAAGCAGAGAGATTATATGTTTGCTCATTTTTGTCTATTTCACTGAATCGTGCCAGTTTTCTCCTTACCGTATTACTGAACGGTTCTGCCTTGACAACTAATGGCTTTATCGTAATAGAGAAATAGCCCAACAGCTCCGCATCTTCCAATGACAATACCAGATATGTAACTGCCTGATGTTTTTTGGCAAATTCAATTGACTGCTGTTTTAAGAAACGCTCAACATCCGGATTCAAAGGACAGGAAAACTCGGAGAGCAAAGTCATTAATTTGTCCTCTCCGAGTCGTTTGTCCTCATTTTTCAAATACTCACGAATGTTCAGCACAATAAAATTATTTGTTGGCTGCATCCGCTTTCTTCCTTCTCTCCATGAATTTTAATATCTCATCTGCTCCCTGCAAATAGGTAACATTGATTGGAACGCGAGGTGTTCTATCGTTGGCAGATGCTTCTATCGCATCGGCAAACTTTTCCACCTGTTTCTGTCCGGAGATAACAAAATTCTTTGTGATACTTGAAGTTGCCATATAAACACCTCCTTACATAGTATGGTTCATTTCCTTTTATTCATACTTTCCTATTTATATTTTATGATGTCAATCCGATTTTTGCAACATGAATTTTTTAAGGATGACTGCAAGAAATCCCCTATCCAAAATATAAGACATTTTCATATCCCAGCAAATGATATCCTGTAAAAAAAGACTCCCCTACCGAAGTAAGGGAGCCTTTTTTACTATATTTTTTTCCTGATAACGAATAACAGCTATCTTAGAGATTACTAGTTTTCGTTGATTGCAGCCTGTGCTGCTGCCAGTCTTGCGATCGGCACACGGAACGGTGAGCAGGATACATAGTCCAGACCAATCTTATGGCAGAACTCTACGGAAGACGGATCGCCGCCGTGCTCGCCGCAGATACCAACATGCAGAGTCGGACGTACCGGCTTACCTAACTTGATAGCCATCTCCATCAGCTTGCCTACACCAACCTGATCCAGCTTAGCGAACGGATCATTCTCGAAGATCTTTGCATCATAGTAAGCATTTAAGAACTTACCTGCATCATCACGGGAGAAGCCGAAGGTCATCTGAGTCAAGTCGTTGGTACCGAAGCAGAAGAACTCAGCCTCTTTTGCAATCTCGTCAGCAGTTAAAGCTGCTCTCGGGATCTCGATCATGGTACCTACCTCGTACTCAAGCTTCACGCCTGCTGCTGCGATCTCTTCATCAGCGGTCTTAACAACGATCTTCTTTACATATCCTAACTCTTTTGCATCACATGCAAGCGGAATCATGATTTCCGGTTTTACAGTCCAGTCAGCATGTGCCTTCTGAACGTTGATAGCTGCACGGATGACAGCTTTGGTCTGCATTACAGCGATCTCCGGATAGGTAACTGCCAGACGTAATCCACGGTGACCCATCATCGGGTTGAACTCATGCAGGGAAGCGATGATAGCCTTGATATCCTCAACAGATTTACCCTGAGCGTCAGCCAGCTTCTTGATATCCTCTTCCTCGGTCGGAACGAACTCATGTAACGGCGGATCCAGGAAACGGATGGTTACCGGGCATCCCTCCAGAGCCTCGAATAAGCCCTCGAAGTCGTTCTGCTGATACGGAAGGATCTTCTCCAGAGCTGCTTCTCTCTCTTCTACAGTGTCAGCACAGATCATCTCACGGAAAGCAGCGATTCTGTCTTCCTCGAAGAACATATGCTCGGTACGGCAAAGACCGATACCCTCAGCGCCAAGCTCTCTTGCCTTCTTTGCATCAGCCGGAGTATCTGCGTTGGTTCTTACTTTCAGTCTTCTGTATTTGTCAGCCCATGCCATGATTCTTCCGAACTCACCGGCGATGGTAGCGTCAACGGTCGGGATAATACCATCATAGATGTTACCGGTCGTACCATCGATGGAAATTGCATCTCCCTCATGGAACTCTTTCCCGGCTAAGGTAAATTTCTTATTCTCTTCATCCATGGTGATGTCGCCGCATCCGGATACACAGCAGGTACCCATACCACGTGCAACTACTGCTGCGTGAGAGGTCA
>JAEDOC010000222.1 GCA_016302185.1 Clostridium sp.
ATAATATCCTTCTCAATCTCGTCCAGATCACAGACTGTTCCCTTCTCCACCAACTCCTTATACCGTCTGGTCGCACGGACCCGGCTGCTGGCCGTCAGATATACCTTCAGGGTAGCATCCGGCAGGACTGCGGTTCCGATGTCCCGTCCATCCATAATCACATCCTTTTTTGATGCCAGCTGACGCTGCAGCTCTACCAGCTTTTTTCGCACCGGAAGATAGACTGAAGTGGCAGAAGCCATCTTTCCCACCTCTTCCGTACGAATCAGCCCGGTCACATTTTCTCCGTTCAGCAGAATCTGCTGTACACCGCCGGCATATTCCAGGGAAATTTCCACCTCAGCACAGGCAGATGCGATGGCAGCCTCATCCGCAGGATCTATCCCTTTGCGCAGGAAAAACAGCGCCATGGCACGGTACATTGCTCCCGTATCCACGTAAATATATCCAAAATCTTTCGCCAGCTGCTTCGCAACTGTACTTTTCCCGGCACCTGCCGGTCCGTCGATAGCAATATTAATCGGCATAATTCTGATACCTCTCCTCGTTTCTTATCTGCAGCCTTCCGCTGCGCTTCTTCCCGCCAGCACTCCGGTGGACCAGGCAATCTGCAGGTTAAAACCACCGGTAACCGCATCCAGATCCAGCACTTCACCGGCGAAATACAGGCCCTCTGCCTTCTTTGATTCCATGGTAGAGGGATTGATCTCCCTGACCTGAACACCGCCCTGGGTAATAATGGCTTCGGAAAAGCCGCGCAGTCCTGTCAGTGTCAGACGGAACGCTTTGGTGGCTTCAATCAGATGACGGCGTTCCTCTCGGGTGATCTCATTGACCTTCTTTTCCGGCGAAATTCCGCACCTCTGAATCATAATCGGAATCAGTTTTGCAGGGAACAGATGATTCAGTGCATTCTTAAACTGCTTATTCTTCGCTTCCTCAAAATCCCGGAGGATTCTGGCATCCAGCTGTTCTTCAGATAATGCCGGCTTTAAATCGATGGTCAGAGTCAGATTCTTCTTTTTGATTCGTTTCGCCGCATAACTGCTGGCACTTAACAGTACCGGTCCCGACACGCCAAAATGGGTAAACAGCATCTCGCCAAACTCCCGGTACACTTCCTTCTTACCGTCGGATACCACTGCCTCGATGTTCTTTAATGCCAGACCCTGCAGCTCTTTGACCGTATCCATATCCTCCGCCGTCTCAAAGGGCACCAGGGCCGGAGAAAGCTCTGTAATTCCATGACCGGCCTCTCTTGCGAATTCATATCCGTCTCCGTCAGAACCGGTGGTGGGATATGAAAGACCTCCGGTGGCCACTATCACCGCATCCGCAGGAACCTTCCTTCCGTTACGTTCCAGAACCACACCTTTTATACGGCATCGACCGCTGCTCTCAGTCTTCTCCCCGGACTCCTCTTCCTCTGTCTCCAGCCACAACTGTTTCACGCCTTCCCGCAGACAAACCTCTACCTGATATTCCCGCAGAAGTCTGGAAAGTGCCCCTGTCACATCCGATGCCTTATCCGACACCGGAAATACCCGGCCTCCCCGTTCCGTCTTCAGTGGACAGCCCGCCTGCGTAAGAAGAGCCATCATGTCCTGATTGGTAAAGCCATAAAACGCACTGTAGAGAAAACGGGAATTCGTTACCACACTTTCAAACAGATGATCCATCTCACAGTCATTGGTCACATTACAGCGGCCTTTCCCCGTGATATAAATCTTTTTGCCCAGCTTTTCATTTTTCTCATAGATAGTTACTTTTCCGCCGGCCTTTGCCGCGGCGATGGCGGCCGCCATGCCTGCAGCTCCGCCTCCGATTACAATGATATTTTTCATAGTGTTCTCTTTCCTGTTTCTTTCCTCAAAACAGGATACCGCTAAATCCGTTCTTTTTCAACCTCTTTTATCTTTTTCTCCAATGCCTCTACCACAGTGCGCAATACCTTCACACGGGCATAGTACTTGGAATTGCCCTCCACAATCGTCCAGGGAGCATAGGTGGTTGAGGTCCGTACCAGCATCTCATTGACCGCCAGCTCATAAGCATCCCATTTTTCCCGGTTTCT
>JAEDOC010000073.1 GCA_016302185.1 Clostridium sp.
CAAACTTACGTAGTGCATTCACAATGACGGATCGGGTAATACCGACTCTGTCCGCAATCTTGCTGGCAACCAGAATTCCCTCATTGCCTTCCAGCTCATCGAAAATATGGGTGATGGCTTCCAATTCAGAGAAAGACAGGGTACTGATGGCAGATTTCACAATCTGAATCTTCCTGGTCTCTTCCGCATTCTCCTCATTTACCGAACGCATCATCTCCAGACCCACAACAGTTGTACCGTATTCACTGAGAATAATATCATCAATATCATACTGTGCATCAGACTTGTAGATAAACAATGTTCCCAATCTCTCACCGGAAATATCAATCGGAGTAATGATCGCCTGATATTTCTTCACATTTTCCTCAGCAAATCCAAGTGTGGCAAGATTCACATTCTCTTTGGTTGACAAAACGCTCAAAAGACGCTCATTCAACATGCGATCTACAAAGCCGCCAACCTGATCCTCAATTAATTCTTCGATCTCATCAATTCCGCTGTGTACAGCGACTCCAAGTACTTTTCCCTTTCTGCTGATTACCAGAATATTGGACTCCAGAATCTCGCTGAGTACTTCGCAGATGTCATTGAACACCACCTTATGTGAGTGGTTGTTATGCAATAATTTGTTGATTTTGCGAGTTTTGTCCAACAACTGAACGCTCATTGCCAGTTACCTCCTTTTCACATTCTTAAATCGTAGGAATTCGTTCTAACCTGAACAAATTGTAACACGATTTCAGAAAAATAACAAGAGTTTTTCTGGTTTTTTCAATTTTTTTAATAATTATACGTGAACAGCGAAGACAGCGGAGGAAAAGGAAAAGAACCATACGCCGAGCTTGCTTGTGCGTATGGTTCTTCTTATTTGACTACATCGGATGAATATCCGATGCCTCTTGTTTTACCACCGGCGAAACAAGAGGGCCGCCGTCGAAACACTCTCTATTTCTATTTCTCTTTATTCGTCTGGATATACCCGCAGCTCTCATTGGAGCACAGCAGCTTATTTCCCTTCTCAAACATCATCTGACCGCATTTGGGACATTTCTGCGTGGAAGGCTTCTGCCAGCTCATGAAATCGCAGTCCGGATTGGCTTCGCAGCCGTAATACTTCCGGCCCTTTTTAGACTTGCGGATCACGATATCCTTGCCGCACTTGGGACAGGGGACACCGATTTTCTCCAGATACGGCTTGGTATTCTTACACTCCGGAAATCCCGGGCAGGCCAGGAACTTGCCGTGAGGTCCATACTTGATTACCATATTCCTGCCGCACACCTCACAGATCTCATCCGTTACCTCATCTGCAATCTTTACAGATTCCAGCTGCACCTGCGCATCCTTTACCGCATTTTCCAGATCCGGATAGAAGTTCTCAATGACGGTCTTCCAGTGAACCGTACCGTCCCCGATACTGTCCAGCAGGTACTCCATGTTGGCTGTGAACGTCAGATCCACGATGGAGGGGAACGCCTGCTTCATGATCCGGTTGACTACCTCGCCCAGCTCCGTCACGTACAGGTTCTTATTTTCCTTTGCCACATATCGTCTGGCAAGAATCGTGGTAATCGTCGGCGCATAGGTACTTGGACGTCCAATTCCCTGCTCTTCCATCGCTTTAACCAGGGAAGCCTCAGTATAGTGGGCCGGCGGCTGTGTAAAATGCTGCGCATTCTCCAGCTCTTCGCATTCCAGCGTCATGCCCTTCGTCAGCTTCTCCGTCAATACATTCTTCTCTTCCTTATCCTCTTCCTGGGAGTACACGGAGAGGAAACCGTCAAACTTAATTTTGGAAGCAGCCAGAGTAAAGAGATGCTGTCCTGCCGCTACCTTTACCGAGGTAGTTTCATACACGGCAGGCTGCATCCGGCTGGCTGTAAACCGCTTCCAGATCAGCTGATACAAACGGAATAAATCTCTCGGCAGAGAATCCTTCACCATTACCGGAGTCAGAGCGATATCGGTAGGACGGATCGCTTCATGCGCATCCTGAATCTTGGTATCCGATTTACGTACCGCAGCCTCAGTGGAAACATAGGATTCACCAAACTGTGCTCCAATGTAGCTTCTGGCCGCCGCATCCGCCTCTGCGGAGATCCGGGTAGAATCCGTACGCAGATAGGTAATCAGCGCGATCGTACCGTGACCCTTCACATCCACGCCCTCATACAGCTGCTGCGCCAGACGCATGGTCTTCTGCGTGGAGAAATTCAGGGTTTTGGATGCCTCCTGCTGCAGTGTGCTGGTAGTAAAGGGAATCGGCGCTTTCTTCGTCCGCTCGCCCAGCTTAACCTCTTTCACCTCGTAGGAAGCCTGTTCCAGCTCTCTAAGGATCTGATCCAGCTCTTCTTTTTTTCCAATTCCTTTTTTACCGCTTTTATCTCCGTAATAATGAGCCGTCAAAAGCTTCTTTGATCCCGGAACACGGAGTCTGGCATCCAGCGTCCAGTATTCCTCCGGGATAAAGGAGTTGATCTCATCCTCCCGGTCACAGATCATCCGGAGTGCCACCGACTGAACCCGTCCCGCGCTTAATCCTCTCTTTACCTTGGCCCAGAGAAGAGGACTGATCAAATATCCCACCATACGATCCAGAATGCGTCTGGCCTGCTGGGCATCCACCAGATTCATGTCAATGGCCCGTGGCGTCTTTAATGAGGCCTTTACGGCATTTTTCGTAATCTCATTGAAACTAATACGATAAACCTTCTTATCGCTGCTCTCGTCCAATTTGAGAGCCTTCATGAGGTGCCAGGAAATTGCCTCTCCTTCACGGTCAGGGTCCGTTGCAAGATAGATCTTATCTGCCTTCTTCACTTCCTTGCGAAGCTTGGCCAGCACATCTCCCTTTCCACGGATAGTAATATATTTCGGCTCATAGTCATGCTCCACATCGACCCCCAGGGTACTCTTGGGAAGATCTCTTACATGGCCGCCGGATGCGTCTACTTCATAATTTGCTCCGAGAAATTTCTTAATTGTCTTAACCTTGGCAGGCGACTCTACAATTACCAGATTTTTTGACATTCCTTACTCCTATTCCAATTTCCTCGCATAATGGTGATTCACCGGCTGGATGATCCAGCCGTTCAGTTCCAGAGTCAGCAGTGCTGTCATGCATTCCCCCACAGACAGACCGCATAAATTCATTATTTCCTCCAAATGTCTCGGATGTGAATCTAGGCAACTATACACCATTTTTTCGGTCTTGGCAAGTCCATTTACAGATTTTTTCTCCCCTTTTCCTGTTTTTTTACATTTTATCCGGAAAAAATCCAGGATTTCATCCTCATCCGTCAGAATTGCAGCCCCCTGTGCAATCAGCCGATTGCAGCCGGCGCTTAAGGGATCCGTTCTGCGTCCGGGCAGCGCAAAAACTTCCTTTCCCTGTTCCAGCGCCAGGTCGGCTGTGATAAGCGAGCCGCTTCGTTTTCTGGCCTCTACGACAATTACCGCATCAGAAAGACCGCTGATAATCCGGTTGCGCACCGGAAAGCGGGTAGACAGCGGCGCTTCTCCCGGTCCGTATTCAGAGAGGATACCCCCACAGCCCAGGACCTCACGGTAAAGGCTCTGATGCGAAGGGGGATAACAGACATCAATGCCGCAGCCCAGCACAGCATAGGTCTCTCCTCCTCCTTCGATGGCACCCCGATGAGCACAGCCGTCGATCCCCAGCGCAAGGCCGCTGATTACCGCCACGCCGGCTTCCGACAGTACCCGTCCCAGGCGTTCCGCCTCCTGCCTTCCGTAGGATGTACAGCTGCGTGCGCCGACGATGGCCGCCGTCTTTTTTTCCTTTCCCGGCACCTTTCCCCGGACAAAAAGCCACTGAGGACAATCATAGATATTCCGGAGTCGTTCCGGATATTCCTTCTCCTCCGGCAAAAGAAGACGGATCCCCTGTTCGCTCATGCGGCAGGCCTCCTCTCTTCGAAGTTCCAGCTGTTTTCTGGCTTCCCATAGCTTCTTCCGATCCTCTGCATGCAGAAATCCACACTGTTCCAGCTGTTCTTTCTTCATATTATATATTGCTTCAAAGCTTCCGGCCATCCGTCGAAGACAACCGGCCTTCACTGCACCGATCCCCTCCACACGGCTGAGCCAGTAAGCATATTCCTGCTCTCTCCCAATGCTTTGACAGGCTTCTCTTCTTTGTTGTTCCATTCTTCCCATCCTCACTTTCCCATACCCCAGTAGCGGTATTCAAAGCTTCGAAAGGCGATCGCCTCGGACAGATGTTCTCTGCTGATCTGTTCTGCCCCGTCTAAGTCTGCCAGTGTCCGCGCAACCTTACGGATCTTATCTCTGCCACGGATACTGAAGCCCATCCGTTCGCATACCTGCTCAAAAAACTTCTCATCGTTTTCCTTCATCCGACAGAACTGGCGGATCTGCTTCCGATCCATCTGGCTGTTCCAGAACGGAAGGCCGGCTTTCTCCGGGTGATTGGAGGAATTCCCGCCAAAACGTTCTTCCTGCCGTTTTCTGGCCCGTAAGACTCTTTCCCGCATAACGGCAGAACTCTCTCCCGTTTTCTGTCCTGTGGCCCCGGAAAAGCTCTGTCTTGGCACCTCCACGCCCAGATCCATCCGATCCAGAAACGGACCGGAAATCCGTCCCAGATATTTTCGGATCTGAGGCTCCGTACAACGGCACCTGGGATCCGGATACAGGCCGCATTTGCAGGGATTCATCGCTGCAACCACAAGCGGTGCCGCCGGAAAAGTCACCGTTCCCCGCAGTCTGGATACCGTGATTTTTTCTTCCTCCATCGGCTGACGAAGCTGATCCAGAATCCAGGGCGGAAATTCTGCCAGCTCATCCAGAAAAAGAATTCCTCTGGATGCCAGAGAGATCTCCCCTGGTCCGGGCGCCCGACCGCCTCCTGTCAATGCCTGCGCGGTAATCGTGTGATGCGGACTGCGAAATGGCCGTTTCCGAATCAAGGCCTGTCCCTTCGGCAGCATCCCGCAGATACTGTAAATCTTTGATACCTCCATGGATTCCTCCAGCGTCATCGGCGGCAGGATCGTGGGAAGACGTCTGGCTACCATTGTTTTTCCCGTTCCTGCCGGGCCGATGAATAACAGATTATGCTTTCCCGCCGCTGCCGCCTCGCAGGCGCGACGGACGACAGGAAGGCCCAGAACTTCCTCAAAATCCACGGATTCTTCCACACATTCTCCCGGAACACCTTCTGACTCCTCCTTCAGGAACTCCTGTATGGATACCTCCGGTTTTTGTTCCGGATTCTTCAGATAGGAAAAAAGCTCCGACAGATGATGCAGCCCTATGACTTCGATCTCCGGCACATTTCTTCCTTCCGCCAGATTCTTCCACGGAAGAAATATCCGACGAATCCCCTGCCGGGAAGCTTCGTATACACGTGACAGAATCCCAGGCACCGGCTTCACGCTGCCATCCAGTCCCAGTTCTCCGATAAAAGCCCATTGCTCCAGCATTTCCGCTATCTCCGGCTTTGCCTCTCCCAGACTGCAGAGTACCGCAGCGGCGATTGCCAGATCATAGGCTGTTCCTTCCTTCCTCACATCCGCCGGAGACAGATTAATTGTTAATTTCCGCGGAGGAAGACGAAGGCCGGAATTCTTCAGCGCCGTCCGTACCCGCTCCTGAGCTTCCCGAACCTCGCCGGACAAATAGCCAACAAGAATAAAGGCAGGCAAACCATCTCCAAGATCCGCCTCCACCGTAACCGGAAATCCTTCCACTCCGTGGATTCCAAAACTATTCACTTTACTGAACAAAGACGTTGTTCCCCCTTTCCTTTTTCAGAACAGAATCGTCGCTGCTTCATTGTATTTCATTCTTTGATTTTTCGTGGATACCGTAAAATACGTAAGATTTAAATGATATTCAGAAATTCAGTTAGAAATCTGGAAATTCAGAAATTCATTAAAAGAAAGATTTAATAATGGTTCAGATATTCTCTGCTTTCTCCCGCAGCTGCAGAAAAAAGCAGAGAGGACCGGGAAATCCTGTTATCTGAGCACCCATGCCTCCACATCACGACATACCTCATCCCGGTTTAATTCATGAAAAAGCTCATGACGTGCTTCCGGGTAAAGCTTCATGGAAACATCGGTAAGTCCGTGTCTGCGCAGGCTGTCACAGGCACGTCTGACTCCCTTTCCGTTCTCGCCCACAGGATCCTTGGCACCGGAAAGGAATAACACCGGAAGATCCTTCGGAATCCGATCAAAATCTTTTTCTTCCTTGACCTCCTGCATTACCTGGAAAAAATCCGCGTAAGCACCATTGGAAAAAAGAAACTGGCAGTAGGGATCCGCCTCATATCCCCGATTGGATGCTTCATCTCTGGAGAGCCACTGATGCTCTGTCTTTCCTTTCTCAAAATGTTTGTTATAGCTTCCCAACACCAGCCGGTGCAGCTTCTCGTCGCAGTACTCTCTTCCATTTCTGGCAACCGATTTTCTGACGAGATAACCTGCAAGCTTCACCAGAACGGAAGACTGACTTCCTGTTCCCGTAAAGATCGCACCATCCACCATATCACCGTGTATGGTAATAAAACGTCTGCCAAAAAAAGAGCCCATACTGTGTCCAAGAAGGATTCGACGAACCCCCGGGTACTGACGTCCGGCATAAGCTGTAACAATCTCCATATCCGAAAGTACATAGAACGCGCCGTTTTCTTTTGCAAACTGTCCCAGAGTTCCCGGAATTGCAGTCAATCCATGCCCCAGATGATCATGACCGATCACGGCAATCCCCGCTTCATTCATCGTTTTCGCAAAATCATCATAGCGACCGATATGTTCTATCATTCCATGGGAAATCAGAATTACCGCCTTCACCGCTCCTGACGGTACCCACTGAACTCCATGGATTCTGCTTTTTCCATCACTAGATGGAAGATAAAACGTAAATTTACTCATAACATGTTTTCTCCCCTGACCTGATATGATTATTCTAGCACAACTTTCAACCTTCGTCCAATGGTTTGCAGTATGAAAAGAGCGGGAAACAGGCCCAAAACCTGTTCCCCGCTCTTTTATGCGTTATTATCGATGAATCATTCATCCATCATCTCAATCGAAGTGTTGAATTAGTCGTTTCCGTACAGAGTGATCAGCTTATTCAGATACTGATATCTAGCCTTAGCCTCTTCCTCGTTTCTTGTCTGAAGAGCTGCTGCTCTGTCTGCATTCTTCATAGCCAGAGAAGCGTAACGAACCTCACCCTTTAAGAAGCTCTGGTAGTCACCGGTCGGAGCCTTGCTGTCTAAGCTGAACTTCTTCTCAGCAGCAGGGTTGAAACGGAAGTTGTGCCAATAACCGCACTCTACTGCCAGTTTCTCCTCTGTCTGAGCCTTGTCCATACCTTTCTTGATACCGTGGTTGATACACGGAGCGTAAGCGATAATCAGGGACGGACCCGGATAAGCCTCTGCCTCTGCAATAGCCTTCACGGTCTGAGCATAGTCAGCACCCATGGAGATCTGAGCAACGTATACATAACCATAGCTCATAGCGATGGAAGCAAGATCCTTCTTCTTGGTGTCCTTACCGCCTGCAGCGAACTGTGCAACCGCACCGGTCGGAGTAGACTTGGAGGACTGACCGCCTGTATTGGAATAAACTTCGGTATCATATACCATGATATTGATATCCTTACCGGAAGCAAGCACATGGTCAACACCGCCGAAGCCGATATCGTAAGCCCAGCCGTCACCACCGAATACCCACTGGGACTTCTTAGCCAGGAAATCTTTGTTCTTTACGATGTCTTTGCATACCGGGCAGTCAATGCCGTCTAATGCAGCAACTAATTTATCTGTAGCAGCACCGTTTAATGCACCGATACCGAAGGTATCCAGCCACTCTTTGCAGGCTGCCTTTACTTCTTCGCTGGCCTCAGCAGAAGCAGCTACCTGCTCTACCTTTGCCTTTAAGCCGTCACGGATAGCATTCTGAGCCAGTAACATACCGTAACCAAACTCGGCGTTGTCCTCGAATAAGGAGTTATCCCAAGCCGGTCCCTTACCTGCTTTGTTTACAGTGTAAGGTGTGGACGGTGAAGAGTTGCCCCAGATGGAGGAGCATCCGGTTGCGTTGGCGATGTACATTCTGTCACCGAATAACTGGGTAATTAATTTCGCATACGGAGTCTCACCGCAGCCTGCACATGCGCCGGAGAACTCTAAGAGCGGCTGTTTGAACTGGCTGCCCTTTACGGTTGTCTCTTTGAATTTATCAATAACATCCTGCTTGATCGGCAGTGTCTGGCCGTAATCATAGCCCTTCTGAGCATCTACGTTCTTCTCCAGGCTAACCATGGTCAGAGCCTTCTCACCCTTCTTGCCCGGGCAAACATTTGCACAGGAACCGCATCCGGTACAGTCAAGTGCAGAGATAGTCATTGTGAACTTGTACTGCGGCATACCGGTCATCGGCAGAGTCTTGGTTCCTTCCGGAGCTTTTGCAGCCTCTTCCTCGGTCAGAGCGATCGGACGGATAACAGCGTGCGGACATACGTAGGAACAGAAGTTACACTGGATACAGTTGTCCGGATTCCAAACCGGTACATTAACTGCAATACCACGTTTCTCGTAAGCTGCAGAACCGGACGGTGTTGTACCGTCAACATAATCTACGAATGCGGATACCGGCAGGTTGTTTCCTTCCTGAGCGTTAACAGCAGCCTGAACGGTGTTAACGAATTTAACAACATCTGCTCTGCCTTCGCTTGCGTGAGTCATATCCAGACCCTCGTCTTCACAATTCTTCCAGCTTTCCGGAACAGTAATCTCAACTACGTTCTGAGCACCTGCATCAATCGCAGCCCAGTTCTTCTTAACAACGTCTTCACCCTTACGGCCGTAGGTTGCCTGAGCAGCCTTCTTCATCAGCTCGATTGCAGTCTCCTCCGGGATGATGGCAGCCAGCTTGAAGAATGCGGACTGAAGGATGGTGTTGATACGTGTCGGGCCCATACCGGTCTCGATACCCAGCTTCACACCGTCAATGGTGTAGAACTTGATGTTGTGATCAGCGATGAATTTCTTCATCTGACCCGGTAAGTGCTTCTCCAGCTCTTCCATGTTCCACGGGCAGTTCAGAAGGAAAGTACCGCCGTCAACCAGCTCCTGAACCATGTTGTACTTACGAACATAAGCCGGATTATGGCAGGCAACGAAGTTTGCCTTATGAATTAAGTAGGTGGACTTAATCGGAGTATGACCGAAACGCAGGTGAGACATGGTCACACCACCGGATTTCTTGGAGTCATAATCAAAGTATGCCTGAGCATACATATCTGTATTATCACCAATGATCTTGATGGAGTTCTTGTTTGCACCTACGGTACCATCAGCGCCCAGACCCCAGAACTTGCAGTTAACGGTTCCGGCCGGTGTGGTAACAAGCGGAGCACCCAGCTCAAGAGATAAATTGGTAACATCATCAACGATACCGATGGTAAACTGCTTCTTCTCGGTATTGTTGTAAACAGCAACGATCTGAGCCGGTGTGGTATCCTTGGAACCTAAACCGTAACGACCGGTAAAGATCGGTGTCTGATCAAACTTGGTACCCTTTAATGCGGCTACAACGTCTAAGTATAACGGCTCACCGAGAGAACCAGGCTCTTTTGTTCTGTCTAATACGGAGATCTGCTTTACGGTATCCGGAATCGCATCTACTAATGCGCTGGCAACGAACGGTCTGTAAAGACGAACCTTTACAACGCCGACTTTTCTGCCCTGACCCATTAAGTAGTCGATGGTCTCCTCGATGGTATCATTTACAGAACCCATCGC
Source organism: Clostridium sp. (assembly GCA_016302185.1). GTDB lineage: Bacteria > Bacillota > Clostridia > Lachnospirales > Lachnospiraceae > Otoolea. The sequence continues at coordinate 9,806 of JAEDOC010000073.1, forward strand.
AATGATTACATGCTCTGCATCCGGAGCGCCATAGTAGTTGAACAGCTTGTAATCAGTACCAATCTTCGCATTTACCTTGTCCATGTACTCCTGAACGATAGCCGGTAATGCATCATA
>JAEDOC010000223.1 GCA_016302185.1 Clostridium sp.
CCAACAATGAGTACTGGCTGGAGAGGGATGCCAGACTTCGTACGGACTTCCATATTACCCGCGGTTTTCAGGCGGAGGATAGTCCGCGGATTAAATATAAATCCAAGATGAAGGAGTATTACAAGAAGGCCGGAATTCCGGTAGCCAGATATCATATGGTGGATACCCTGGAGGGCTGTCTGGCATTTGCAAAGGAGGTCGGCTATCCGGTAGTTGCCAAGCCGGATAACGGTGTCGGTGCCTCTGATACCTGGAAGATTGAGAATCCGGAACAGATGGAAACATTTTTTGCCCGGAAGATGCCGGACGTTTCCTATATCATGGAGGAATTTATCTACGCTGAGGTGAATTCCTACGATGCGATTATTGATTCTCACGGGGAGCCGATGTTCGAGACCGGAAATGTCTCTCCGATTTCGATTATGGATATTGTAAACAATCTGGATAATTCCATTTACTATATCGTGAAGGAACTGCCGGAAGACACCAGAGCGGCAGGTCGTGCTACGGTTAAGAGCTTTGGTGTGAAGAGCCGTTTTGTTCATTTTGAATTCTTCCGTCTGACAAAGGATCAGGAAGGTATGGGCAAGAAAGGCGATGTGGTTGCGCTGGAGGTAAATATGCGTCCCTGCGGCGGCTTTACCCCGGATATGATTAACTTTGCCCACAGCACCGATGTATATAAGATCTGGGCAGATATGATTGCCTTTGATCATTCCTCCATGCCGGTGGGCGAGCACGCGTTCTGTGCCTTTGCCGGTCTGCGGGACGGAAAAAATCTGGTGATGACGCATGAGGATATCATGGCAAAATACGGAACCCATATGAAGATGGTGGGCCGGATTCCGGATGCATTGTCCGGAGCGATGGCGAACCGGATGTATGTGGCTACCTTCGGAACCCGCGAGGATATGGATAAATTCTACGCGGATGTTCTGGAGAGCCGGAATTAATGGACAGAAGAAGGGAATGGAGGAGAGCCATTCCCTTTTTGCTTGAATACGGAGGGGAAATCCTGTATAATTGGGACGTGTGAAAATGACGTAAGGAGCAGATATGGATATTATACAGGTTTTAACAGAAGAATTGCAGATCAAGCGCAGCCAGACCGAGGCCGCCGTGAAGCTGATTGATGAGGGAAATACCATTCCCTTTATTGCCCGCTACCGCAAGGAAGCGACCGGTTCGTTGAATGATGAGGTGCTCCGTAACCTGGATGAGCGCTTAAAATATTTGAGAAATTTAGAGGAACGGAAGGAACAGGTGATTGGTTCCATCCGTGACCAGGAGAAGCTGACCCCGGAGCTGGAGATAAAGATCCGGGAGGCGAAGACACTGGTAGCGGTGGAGGATCTCTATCTGCCCTACCGACCAAAGCGGAAAACCAGAGCTGGGATTGCCCGGGAAAAGGGCTTAGAGCCGTTGGCCAACCTGATTCAGCTGCAGATGCTTTCCGGTTCCCTCTTACAGGAGGCGGAAAAATACATTTCCGAAGAGAAGGGCGTGGCCACGGCCGAAGATGCCTTAAACGGTGCGAAGGATATTCTGGCGGAGCGGATTGCGGAAACCGCGGAATACCGTACCTATATTCGTAAGACAACCATGCAGGAAGGAACACTGGAGTCCTCGGCGAAGGATGAGAAGGCAGAGTCGGTGTATGAGATGTACTATCAGTTCTCTGAACCGGTAAAGAAGCTGGCAGGTCATCGGATTCTGGCATTGAACCGGGGGGAAAAGGAGAAGGTTCTGAATGTGAAGCTGATCGCCCCGGAAGAGAAGATTCTCCGCTATCTGGAAAAACAGGTGATTACAAGACAGAATCCGGAGACCGCGCCGGTACTGCGGGAAGTGATTGAGGACAGCTATGATCGTCTGATTGCCCCGGCCATTGAGCGGGAGATCCGAAGTGAACTGACGGAGACGGCAGAAGCCGGCGCTATCAAGGTGTTCGGTAAAAATTTGGAGCAGCTGCTGATGCAGCCGCCAATTGTAGGTCGTGTGGTGCTGGGCTGGGATCCGGCTTTCCGTACCGGATGTAAGCTGGCGGTGGTGGATGGTACCGGCA
>JAEDOC010000224.1 GCA_016302185.1 Clostridium sp.
CACAGCAAAGCGCGGGAGATCAGTGCCTGTATGAGGATGCTGCGGGATACATCTGACAGCAGGGTTCCCGATGATTTTGATGCACTTCTTTCACGTCCCGGCGTGGGGAGGAAGAGCGCCAATCTGATTATGGGTGATGTGTTCGGAAAGCCTGCGATTGTGACGGATACCCACTGTATCCGTCTGGTAAACCGGATGGGACTGGTGGATCAGATAAAGGAGCCGAAAAAAGTGGAGATGGCATTGTGGAAGCTGATTCCGCCGGAGGAGGGCAGTGATTTCTGCCACCGTCTGGTATATCACGGAAGGGATGTCTGTACGGCACGGACAAAGCCGCATTGTGATCAGTGCTGTCTGAAGGATATCTGCGCAAAAGTGGGAGTAAATGCATGAGATCTTCTCTTGTCTGGCAGGTGATCTGGCCCTGGCTGTTTTATGAGATCCTTCTGGAGGTATTGTCGTTTTTATTTGCCGGGGCCATCGGAGATATGGGAGTACTTCTTCTGTCCATGACGGTGGCCTCGGCAGTGCTGTATCCGGTGTATTTTTCCCGGGAGCGGCGGGAGGAAGCACAAAAAAAGAGCAATTGTGGCTGGTTCCGGTCTATGTTTTGGTGTGTTACATGGACGGCGGTTTCTGCCTGCCTTTGTTTCAATCTGTTGTTGTTTCTTACCGGGATTGGCAGCCGATCCGGTGCGTATGCGGAGACTGCCGGGGTGCTTTTTTCGTTGCCCTGGCGGATGCAGCTTCTGGTGATGGGCCTGGCGGCCCCGCTGTGTGAAGAGGTGATATTCCGCGGGCTGGTGTATCGGTGTCTGAAGCGGGAAAAAGGCAGTGCTGTGGCAGCTGTTGTGAGTGCGCTTCTGTTTGCCCTGTTTCATGGGAATCTTCTGCAGGGTATTTATGCCGGAGGTCTGGGCCTTTTGCTGTCTCTGGCCTGTGAGTGCGGCTTCGGTGCGGCGCTCTGGTTTCACAGCTGTATCAATGTAAGCGCCATTGGTTTTAATTTCTTCTTGGATGCCGGCATGCCTCTTATCTTATCCCGCGGGCTCTGTTTTCTTCTTCTGGCTGTCAGCGGGATCGGGACGGCCCTGGGGGTGTTCGGGATGAGAAAATTCATCCGGGAAAGAGATACCAAAAAAGAAAAACCTGAAATATGATAAAGAGAAAGAAAAATCCAGAGGAAGCATCCGATGCAGATCTATGTGGTAAAAGAAAATGATACAGTGGATATCATCGGCGGGTATTTTGGTATCTCGCCTTATACGCTGGCATGGGCCAATCAAATCGAGCCTCCCTACCGTCTTGCGGTGGGGCAGGCTCTTTTTATTCCGGACGGGGTGAGCGAAGGTGCGAGACGGGAGATTACTCTGGGCGGCTATGCCTATCCATGGATCGAGCAGGGCGTGCTGGAGGAGACGGCTGCCTTCCTGACGGGGATTTCCGTCTTTTCCTATGGTTTTACGGCGGAGGGAACCCTGATTTATCCGGAGGAAGAAGGAGAACGGCGGATTCTGGAGACGGCATCGCTGCGGCAGGTGGTGCCGGTGCTTGTGCTGACACCGCTGGATGAGGAAGGCCATTTTAATAATTATCTGGTGTCTGTGCTGGTTCGGAACCTCAAGGTGCAGCAGCGGATGATTCGGGAGCTGTGGGCTGTGATTCAGGAAAAAGGCTATCGGGCGGTGAATGTGGATTTTGAATATGTGCTGGCAGAGGATCGGGAAGGCTTTGCGGAGTTTGTCCGGCGGCTGAGAGTGATTCTGAATCTTTACGGAATTGCGGTTACGGTGGCACTGGCGCCGAAGACGTCGGACGATCAGCCGGGGCTGCTCTATGAGGGGATCGATTACGGAGCGCTGGGGGAGGCGGCCAACGGCGTGTTTCTGATGACCTATGAGTGGGGCTATACCTACAGCGAACCCATGGCAGTGGCTCCGCTTCTCATGGTCCGCCGCGTGGCAGAGTACGCTCTGAGCCGGATTTCCCGGGAAAAGATAATTCTTGGAATTCCCAATTATGGATATGACTGGCCGCTTC
>JAEDOC010000074.1 GCA_016302185.1 Clostridium sp.
ATTGTACTGAAGACAGAGGCTGGAGAATGCAGGATTATAAAGACATTTGGATATGAAGATTTCAAAGGGAGACTGTCGTGAGACAGCCTCCCTTTGGGATTTGGCAGGTTAATTGATGGAGTTCTTCTGATTTGCGATCGTTCTCGGCCTGCATCTCATCGCTCATGTAAAGCACGGTATTTTGGTCTAATTCCGCCAACTCTTTTGAATACACTGACAGCACCTTTTCCATATTTAAACACATTTCATACAACTGTTGATACATGGCTTTAAATTTGGGGTATTCTGTAATCAGTTTGATAATCCATTCCGGTTCATCAAAGCTTAAAAATACAAGCCATGCTTCCAGTTCTGTTTCTATAGGTTTATTTCCCATGCTTTTCCAAAAGATGTCAAGGGGAAGAAAAAAATATGATTCGACTTTTCGATTTTGTTTTACCTTGTTTTTTCCTTTTCGCGAGGCTATAATATGCTTTGTAACAGAGGAACAGCAAACATATGAACAGAGGAAAAAACAATGATTCAGGATATTGCACCACATAAGTATGACAATACATATAAAAGAAGTAAGCCGGTGGCAGGAGACTACGTATTCTGTATTCAGAAAAACAAGGTACTTTTGCCCAAGGAACCGGAAAGCCGGCCAGAGGGAGCTGAGATTCCGGTTCTGGCGGAAATTGAGCCGCTGATTTCTAATGCGAAGGAGAGAGCGGTTTATTTATTTGCAATTGATGAGAAAGCCTATTATATGGTAGAGATAGGTGCCGAAGAGGAAGTGAAGCTTCCGGAGAACGGAAGCTTTGACTGGAAGGGAACCCAGTATATGCGTTCCATGGAGCCGATGTATCAGGCCTTTGCCGCAATCACTGCGACACAGATTTGGAGATGGCGGGAGAGCCGCAGATTCTGTGGCCATTGTGGGGCAAGGATGACGGAAAGTACCATAGAGCGGGCACTGGTATGTCCGGAATGCGGTCAGATCGAGTATCCGAAGATTTCCCCGGCAGTGATTGTGGCCATTACCAACGGAGACAAGCTTCTTATGTCCCGTTATCGGGATCGCCCGTATCGCGGCTATGCACTGATTGCCGGATTTGTGGAGATTGGAGAAAGCTTTGAGGAAACCATCCGTCGGGAAGTGATGGAGGAGGTTGGCTTAAAAGTAAAAAACATCCGCTATTTCGCAAGTCAGCCCTGGGCCTTTACCGATACGGAGATGATTGGATTCTTTGCGGAGCTGGACGGAGATGACACCATTCGTCTGCAGGAGGACGAGCTTTCGGAGGCCGGCTGGTATCATAGGGATGAGATTCCGGACGATGAGCTTCGAATCAGTGTCGGCAGTGAGATGAAGATGGCGTTCAAATACGGAACCTGGAAATAAACAAAAATAAGAAAAAAGGAGTCAAACCATATCTTGAAGTAATACCAAACATTACATTTAGTTAGTTGACAAAGAAGAAATAGATTGTTATCATTAAGTGTATTAAAAGCAGGACAGGTTTGAAGAAATAGGTAGGAATAAGATGAGCAGAATTGTTTTATCGTTGCTGGTAGATAACACTGCCGGCGTTTTGAGCCGTGTGGCCGGACTTTTCAGCCGCCGGGGATATAATATTGAGAGTCTTACCGTAGGTGTGACTGCAGATCCGAAGTATTCCAGAATGACAGTGGTTTCACTGGGGGATCAGCAGGTGCTGGAGCAGATTCAGAAGCAGCTGGGCAAGCTGGAGGACGTCCATGATATTAAAGAATTAAAGGAAGGTCATTCCGTTTACCGTGAGCTGATGATGGTAAAGGTGAGAGCTAACGCCAGCCAGCGGATGGCGATTAATGCGATTGCTGAGATTTTCCGTGCTTCCATTGTTGATGTGGGACGGGAATCTGTGACTGTGATGCTGACCGGCGATCAGTCCAAGCTGGATGCGATGATTAATCTTCTGGAAGATTATGAGATTCTGGAGCTGGCAAGAACCGGTCTGACCGGACTCTCCAGAGGTGCGGATGACATTCGGTATTTACCGTAGCCTGCATTTTTACATTGTTTTCATTTGTTTACAAAGTATTGCCAAAGGCACACAGAGAGGTGCCGGCGAATTCTTTATAAAAATATAATACACACCTTTTATTTAGCCTAAGGAGGAAAAGAATACCATGGCAAAGATTTATTATCAGGAGGACTGTAATTTATCCTTATTAGAGGGCAAGACAATTGCTATTATCGGATACGGCAGTCAGGGACACGCACATGCACTGAACGCAAAGGAGTCCGGATGCAACGTTATCATCGGTCTTTATAAGGGAAGTAAATCCTGGGCAAAGGCTGAGGCACAGGGCTTTGAAGTTTATACTGCAGCTGAGGCTGCAAAGAAGGCAGATATCATCATGATCCTGATCAACGATGAGCTGCAGGCAGATATGTACAAGAAAGACATCGAGCCGAACCTGGAGCCGGGCAACATGCTGATGTTCGCTCACGGTTTCAACATTCATTTCGGCTGCATCAAGCCGCCGAAGGATGTAGATGTTACCATGATCGCTCCGAAGGGACCGGGTCATACCGTTCGTTCTGAGTATCAGGCAGGCAAGGGCGTTCCGTGTCTGGTAGCAGTGGAGCAGGATGCAACCGGCAAGGCACTGGATTTGGCACTGGCTTACGCACTGGCCATCGGCGGCGCAAGAGCAGGCGTTCTGGAGACCACCTTCCGTACCGAGACAGAGACTGACCTTTTTGGTGAGCAGGCAGTTCTTTGCGGCGGTGTATGCGCCCTGATGCAGGCGGGATTCGAGACTCTGGTTGAGGCTGGCTACGATCCGAGAAACGCTTACTTCGAGTGTATTCACGAGATGAAACTGATTGTTGACTTAATCTATCAGTCCGGTTTCGCAGGCATGAGATACTCTATCTCCAATACTGCTGAGTACGGCGACTATGTAACCGGACCGAAGCTGATCACAGAAGAGACCAAGAAGACCATGAAGAAGATCCTTTCCGATATTCAGGATGGTACCTTCGCAAAAGAGTTCTTACTTGATATGTCTCCAGCAGGCCGTCAGGTACACTTCCAGGCAATGAGAAAGCTTGCAGCTGAGCATCCGTCCGAGAAGGTAGGTGCTGAGATCCGTAAGCTCTACAGCTGGAACAACGAAGAAGATAAGTTAATCAACAACTGACACGAAAGCATTGAGCAGTGCGAAAATAAAAGAGAAGAACCGGGTGTTGTGCTTGCACAAAAGCCCGGTTCTTCTCTTTTATTTTCATAGGGCGAAAGCCCGTGCGCGAGGAAAAGTAGTTTTCGAGCGAAGCACTGCGGAGAAAAGATACACCGCTGTCTAAATGCTACCATAGGTTTCATGAAACAGATTTGCCAGTGCCCTTGTTGCCTTCGACCGGTATTCCCCGGCGGGATAGGTCAGTGCCAGATCAAGAAAAATCCCTTCTTTTCCTATACGCAGATACCGATAGTTTTCTCCGGTTACCTCGCAGGAACGGTATGTGAGCGCCAGACCGATCCCCTCTCTGGCCATAAAGGCGGCAAACGAGGCGGAAATATGAGTGTTTTGCCCCAATGGGGTAAAACCTGCTTTTCGGATGGCCTGTCTGGCTATCCGTCCGAGAACTGTGTTTGGCGGACCAAGAATATATTCAAAGGCAGAGGTATCCCTCAAATCAATCCACAATCGGGTTTTGTCTTCCTCACAGGGGTTTGCATAGGCCATGACCGGATGGTCCGCTGTGGTGACAAGCTCAATCTCATCCTTCATCAGAAAATCCACATTCTGTTTGACGCGGACCGGAGGGGCTGCGATCAGAGCCATGTCTAAAAGTCCCTCCAGAATCTGATTCTCCAGATCAATACTGTCCATTTCTTTGATTTCCACATGAACCTTCGGATACAATTGATTAAATTTTTTCAAGACAGGCGACAGAAGATAAGTACCGCGAAACGTACTGATTCCGAAAATAATCTGTCCACCCTTCAGATTTTCAATGTCCCAGGCCTCGCTCTGTGCCAGATGATATTGCTTTAAGATCTGCCTTGCATGAGAGAGAAAGGCATCACCGGCCGGGGTAGGGCGGACTCCCCGGGCGGTTCGCATGAAGATGGGAGTGCCCAGCTCCGCTTCATAGAGCTGCAGGGCCTGGCTTAAACTGGACTGGGCCATATAGAGCTTCTCCGCTGCGCGGGAGATGCTTCCCTCATTGGCGATGGTTACAATATAATTCAGTTCTCTCAGATCCATACATATCCACCTCCTGTATGTGAACATAAAGATAATTTATCAATCCAGCCATCGGTTATACCGATATGTACTATAAGAAAATCTGCCTTTCTCCGATGATAAGAATAGTATAGAATAAAAATCACAGAAAGGCAATTTGAAAAGGAAGATATATTCGTCAAATTGACCGAGAGGAAGAGTGTAACAAGAGAAAGGGGAAGAAAAATGAACAAGGACTTAATGAGAGGCGTCATTGACATGCATGTCCATTCCAATCCGGATCTGCGTCTTCGGGCCTACGATGACATTGAGCTGATGGAAGCCGGCATCCGTGTGGGCGCCCGCGCTATCGTCATCAAGACGCACCAGGGAACCACGATGGATCGTGCGTATCTCTGCAATCGCCACAATCAGATTGTACACGGCGGAACCAATGATTTCACCATGTACGGCAGTATTACACTGAACAAGGTGGTGGGCGGCATCAACCCGAAAGCTGTGGATGTAGCCTTAAAGCTGGGAGCCAAGGTGGTATGGCTGCCGACTCAGTCCGCTGTCAACCATTTAAAGAAGACAAAGCAGGATCTGTCAAATGGCGTTGAGGTGGTAAGAGACGGAAGGGTAGTTCCGGAGCTGGAAACTATCTTTGGCCTGATTAAGGATCACAACGCAGTGCTGGGGACCGCTCATGTATCACCGGAGGAGGCATTCATCGTTACCGAGGCAGCCAGAAATGCCGGCGTGAAGAATATCGTCATCACTCATCCGGAATGGTGGATCGTGGATATGAGTCTGGAGGATCAGCTGCGTATCGTAAAGGATTACGACGTTATCCTGGAGCGCTGCTATGCGCAGAATATGGGCGGCGGTAAGTATAAGAGTAATCTGCCGGACAACCTGGCTCTCATCAAAGAGGTCGGATATGAGCATGTGATGGTGGATACCGACGGCGGTCAGACGGAGAACCCCCACTGGGAGCTGGCCTTTGCCGAGTACATGCAGTACCTTCTGGATCACGGAATTCCGGAAGAACACGTTTACCATATGACACACACCATTCCCGCGAGACTGCTGGGCTTAGAGAAATAGGAGGTTCCGTATGCTTAGTGCATTGATTGTTGGCTCCATTGCGGTAGCCGTTATTTTTGGATATAAGACCAAAATCAATACCGGTCTGTTCTGTATTGTTTTTGCCTACATCATTGGCTGTTTTTGTCTGGGTATGAAGACTAAGGCCCTGATTGCCTGCTGGCCAACCAATACCATGTTTGTGATTTTGGCCGTGTCCCTGTTTTATAACTTCGCAGCAGTCAACGGGACGCTGGAGAAGATGTCTTCCTATCTCCTGTATGCCTGCCGGAAGTTTCCGGGACTTCTTCCTTTTGCTTTATTTTTTGTAGCTGTCATCCTGTCTGTGATGGGCGCTGCTTACTTTACGGTTCTTGCTTTCCTGGCACCGATTACCCTGTTAATTTGTGAGGAAGCCAAGATGGACAAGCTGACCGGTGCTGTAGCCATCAACTGCGGTGCCCTGGCCGGCGGAAACTTTCCTACCGCAGCTCTGGGTGTTGTGTTCCGTGGTCTGATTGATACCGCGTATGAGGCAGAGCCGGCCTTAATTGCTCCGGATTCCTTCAGTGAGGAGATGAAGATTTTTGCGTTCGCGATTATTTTCTCACTGATTCTGATTGCCATTTTCCGTTTTGGCTTTAAGAGCAACCGGAATATCGGAAAGGGAATTACCTTTAAAAAGCCGGAAGCATTTGACAAAAAACAGAAGATTACATTAAACTTAATGCTGATTATGATGGCGGTTGTTCTGATTTTCCCGCTGCTGAAGATGGTAATTCCGGGCAATGCGGTTATCGCCGCCATCAGCAGCAAGATCGATGTAGGACTGGTAGCCATCTGCTTCGCAGTCGTTGCACTGCTCTTTAATCTGGCACCGCAGAAGGAAGTCATTGCCCGCGTTCCGTGGAATACCATTATCATGATTGCCGGTGCCGGTATGCTGATTGCGGTTGCCGTGGAAGCTGGCACCATCGACGCATTATCCGCATGGATCGGCTCCAATGTGCCGACCGCCCTGGTTCCGCTGGCCTTCAGCCTTGTGGGTGCATTTATGAGCTTCTTCAGCTCCACCACCGGTGTGGTAGCTCCGGCTCTGTTCCCGCTGATTCCGGCTCTGGCGGTTTCCACCGGTTTAAATCCGGCAGTTCTCTTTGCCTGCACCATTCTTGGCGCACAGAGCAGTGCCATCAGCCCCTTCTCTTCCGGCGGCAGCTTAATCCTTGGCTCCTGCGGAAACGAAGAGGAGAGAAATGCCCTGTTCAACCGTTTGCTGTTCGTTGCAGTGCCCATCAGTGTGATTTGCTGTGCTCTGTATAACGTATTCGTAGCGATGATTCTCTAATATAGAAGAGATTCTGTAATAGAGCGATGATTCTTGAATAAGAAAGAAGGAAAAGAAAATGAAGCATACCATTACTGTATTTCGCGGTGACGGCGTCGGCCCGGAGCTGGTGGAAAATGTATTAAAGATTCTGGAGGCGGCGAAAGCCCCTCTGGAATATGAAATTTATGAAGTCGGTGAGAATGAGTGGAAGAGAAACGGCAAGCTGATTCCAGATGCTGCCTATGCTTCCTTTGAGAAAAATAAAGTGCTTTTAAAAGCACCGATCACCACGCCGATCGGAACAGGCTTCCGTTCCTTAAATGTGACTATGCGCAAGCAGTACGATTTATATGCCAATATTCGTCCGGTGAAATCCAATCCTGCGGTGGAAACTCCCTTCCATGGCGTGGACATCGTGATTTTCCGTGAGAATACCGAGGGCTTATATGTGGGTGTGGAGGAAGAAATTGATGAAAATACGGTTCATGCCATCAAGATCGTGACCCGGAAAGCCAGCGAGCGCATCTGCCGTTCTGCATTCGAATATGCAAGAGCGAATGGCAGAAAGAAGGTAACCTGTGTTCATAAGGCCAATATTTTAAAGAAATCCGACGGTATGTTCCTTGCCATTTTCCGTGAGGTGGCGAAAGACTATCCGGACATTGAGGCAGAAGATAAGATTATTGACAACACCTGTATGCAGCTGGTGATGAACCCCAACCAGTTTGACATCATGGTAATGCAGAATCTCTACGGAGATGTGCTTTCCGACCTTTGCAGCGGCCTGATTGGCGGTTTGGGCCTGGTTCCGTCCAGCAATATCGGCGACGGCTACGCCATGTTTGAGGCTGTGCACGGAAGTGCGCCGGACATTGCCGGAAAGCATCTGGTGAATCCCACCGCGTTCTTATGGTCTGCCTGTATGATGCTGGAATACTTAGGAGAAAATGAGTGTGCGGCCAGAATCCGTCGTGCGGTGGATCTTGTACTGGAAAAGGGAGAGCATTTAACCAGAGATCTGCATGGAACTGCATCCACGGAAGAGTACGTGGACGCGATTCTGGCCGAGCTGTAGGAAAAAAACGACAGAAGATCTGTTATTCTTCCTGTACAATCCGGTATTCCTTCCATTTACCGCTGCGATACCGGAACACTACGACAAGGCAGGCGATGACCCATGCCGGCGGCATGCTGACGTAATAGCTTCGGAATCCTATGGCAGTGGAAGCAAAGAGATAGGAAAGCGCCAGACGGATTCCCAAATTGATAAAACTGGAAGCAGCCGGAAGCTTCACGTCCCCGGCTCCCTGCAGGAAGCCGCAAGTGATGTTCATGATGGTATTGACCCAGATGAAGCACATCAGGATATCTAAGTGTTCCCGACCTCTTCGCAGGGATTCTCCGGAAATATTGAAGAGCCGGAGCAGCTCTTCATCAAAGAAAATAACAATCGCGCTGACGATGACACTGAAGAGGATGCCCATACAGATGGTAGAGCGGTATCCTCTTCTTGCTCTGTCTGTCTTACCGGCGCCAATGTTCTGACCGGCGAAGCTGGAGATGGCCACGTTGAAGCTCTGGGAAGGAATGTGGGCCAGCTGTTCAATCTTTAACATGGCAGAATAACCTTCGATGCTTGGCGTCCCGAAGGAATTAATCAGGCGCTGCAGCAGGATAAAGCCCAGAGAGGTTACGGTGGTCTGCAGGATAATCGGTATGCTTAACCCGGTCAGCAGGCGTGTCTGCTTTTTCCATGCATAGAGATAGTGCAGGCTGGGAAGGCGATCCGGCATCAGATGATGCAGATAGATGATGCTGGCGATAGCGGAACCGGCCTGTGCTATGACGGTTGCGATGGCGGCGCCTGCCACTCCCATATGGAAGACAACGATAAAGATGCAGTCCAGAACTACGTTGAGGACAGCAGAGATCAGAAGAAAGATCAGTGCTCCCCGGGAATCTCCGTGTGCCCTCAGGATACCATAGGTCACGTTATAAAGAAGCTGGAAGAGAATACCGCAGGCATAAATCAGGAAATACGTCTGGCTGTCGGTCCGCATCTCTTCCGGTGCCTGCAGAAATCCGACGATGACCGGCCGGGCCAGAAGAAAGCAGGAACCGGTCAGAACAATGCTTAAGATAATAGTCATAAGATAGGCGGCAGAGATGGTTTCTTTGATCTCTGTCTCTTTTTTTGCGCCGAAATACTGGGCGGAGGCGATGTTGGTGCCGGAACCTAAGGCACTGCAGAACGCCACCAGCAGCCAGGTCATCGAGCTGGTCAGTCCCACAGCGCCCAGCGCAGTAGGGCTGATGAAATTGCCGACGATCACACTGTCGGCGAAATTGTACAGAACCTGAAGAAGGTTTGCTCCCATAATCGGAAGAGAGAAGGCCAGTATAGTGGACCATTCCTGTCCGGTGGTCATATCTTTTTTCATTGGAATCTCCTTTATATCAAATAATAACACTCCTATTATAGCACAGATTTTATGTCAGGTCGAAGGGTCTTCTTTTTTCAGATCCTTTTTTCAGGGGAAAACGTTAAGCTTGCAGGGAATGAGGATTGCGTGTACAATAAAGCAAGGATATGAATGGGGAGGAACGAAGGATGAAGAGAAATGAACTGTTCCGCTATTTCTTTTTCTGTCTCGGGATGGTAATACTGGCGTTTGGTCTGACTTTAAACACCAGAACAGGTCTGGGAGCAACAGCGATTATTGCGGTTTCTTATTCAATTTCAGAGATTCAGGGGTGGAATCTGGGAGATACAACATTCTGGATGTATGTCGTATTTGTGGCAGCGGAGCTGGTTCTTCACCGGGTGAAATACGGCACAAAGGAAAAAATGATTTTTATGAAGGATATACTGCAGATTCCCATGAGTCTTTTTTTTACCCGTTTTCTGAATTTGTTTTCCATTTGGATTCCGGAGCTGTCCGGCTGCGGTGCGCTTCGTTTCCTGGCATTGGCGCTGGCGATTGTATGCACCGGTGTGGGTTCCGCGCTGATGATTCCGATGAATCTGGTGCCCAGCCCGGGAGACGGGATCGTGAAGGCAGCGGCAGATGTC
>JAEDOC010000075.1 GCA_016302185.1 Clostridium sp.
CGAATATCCCAAGGAGCAGAGCGTTCTCTGTGCAGGTGTATTCGGTGAAAAGGAATCCTTCTTTACGCTGAAGGGAATGGCGGAGACCGTAGCAGATACGCTGTGCGTGAAATTTACCTATGAGAGAACCCAGAAACCGTTCCTGCATCCGTATCAGACCGCAGCCATCCTTTGTGATGGAGAAGAGGTTGGTTACCTTGGCAAGCTTACCTATGAGATTCAGGAGAGCGAAGACATGCGTACCTCCGGATATATCATGGAGATTAATCTGGAGAAGCTTTCCTGGGCATATGCGAATGTGCCGAAGTTCACTCCGCTTCCGAAGTTTGCAGAAGAAAAACGTGATCTGGCTCTGATCATGAACAAGGAGCTGACCAACGGAGAAGTGGAGAAGTGCATCAAAGAGGCCTGTGCCTATATCACCGATGTGAAGCTGTTCGATGTATACGAGGGCAAACCGATTCCGGAAGACAAGAAGAGCATGGCCTACACCATCGTCTTCACGCCGAAGGACGAAGAATTCGGTGCAAACACAGTGGATAAGTTCGTTGAGAAAATCCTGAAAACCCTGAAGAAGAAACTGGATATTGAGTTACGTGCGTAAAATGTCTGAATGACGAAGACAAAAACCGCAGTGCAATGGCGTCAAACCCTGGAGGCTGGCGCCATTTTTTTTGCATAAACCACAGAGAATCGCAGACAATAACCCCATCATAGCAGTAGACAAGGAGGTTTTTGCGGATGTACAGGGATTTTGAGATTGTGGGCGTGAAGGGCAGGGAGATATTGGATTCCCGGGGCAATCCGACCATCGAGGCGGAGGTGGTGCTGGAAAATGGAGCCGTCGGCCGAGCCGCAGTTCCTTCCGGGGCTTCCACCGGTAAATTCGAGGCGGTGGAGCTGCGGGACGGAGAAAAACGATACCAGGGTCTGGGCGTTCAGAAGGCGGTGGACCATATCGCAGGTCCCCTTGGGGAAGCGATCTTATTTGAGAACGCGCTGGAGCAGAGAAAAATCGATGATCTGATGAGAACCGCGGACGGAACGGAAAATAAAGGGCGTCTGGGGGCCAATGCGATTCTGGGAGTGTCCATGGCGGTGGCCCGCGCGGCGGCTGCCGGTCTGGGACTTCCCCTGTACCGTTATCTGGGAGGAACCGGTGCTCATCAGCTTCCGGTGCCCATGATGAATATTTTAAACGGCGGCAGACATGCGGATAATACGGTGGATTTACAGGAATTTATGATCATGCCGGTGGGGGCCTGCTGCTTTTCGGAAGGTCTTCGGATGTGTTCGGAGATCTATCATACGTTAAAAAAGGTGCTTCGGGAGAAAAATCTAAGCACGGCGGTGGGAGATGAGGGCGGTTTTGCACCCGATCTGAAGAATGCCGAAGAGGTTCTGGAGCTGATGGTCCGGGCGGTGGAGCTGGCCGGATATCGTCCCGGCGAGGAGATTCGCTTTGCCATCGATGCCGCCTCCAGTGAGCTTTATGACGAAAAGAAGGGCCTGTATTATTTCCCGGGGGAAAGTCAGATGACGGGAACAGAAGTCCGCCGAACCTCGGAAGAGATGGTGGAGTATTATCAGAAGCTGATTGGAAAATTTCCCATCTGCTCCATTGAAGATGGCCTTCAGGAGGAGGACTGGGATGGCTGGAGGCAGATGACAAAGGAGCTGGGAGCGAAGGTTCAGCTGGTGGGAGATGATTTCTTTGTCACCAATACCAGACGGCTGAAGAAGGGGATTGAAGAAGGGGCGGCCAATTCGATTCTGATTAAGGTAAATCAGATTGGAACCCTGACGGAAAGCTTTGAGGCCATTGAGATGGCAAAGAGGGCCGGCTATACCACGGTGATTTCCCATCGTTCCGGTGAGACGGAGGACAGCATCATTGCCGATATCGCTGTGGCGGTCAACGCGGGCCAGATCAAAACCGGCGCGCCCTGCCGTTCCGACCGGGTGGCGAAATATAATCAGCTGCTGCGGATCGAGGAGCAGCTGCGGATGTAAAAAATAGTTTGAAATCTGGTTGTTTTTGCGGGAAAAGTATGTTATGATACTCTTGTTTGACTATAGGAGGTGCGAAGATGATCAGAGGAATCCTCACATTTATATTTGTTGCTATCTGTGTTTTTTTATCAGCTGTGATCCTGCTTCAGGAAGGTAAGTCCTCCGGACTTGGTTCCATCAGCGGTATGGCTGAGAGCTACTGGGGAAAGAATAAAGGACGTTCCATGGAAGGAAATTTAGAGAAGTTTACCCGCTATGCCGCAATTCTTTGGATGGTTCTTGCATTTGTATTAAACCTGAGCGTATTTTAATTGAAAGCACTCCTGGCAGCAGGAGTGTTTTTTGATCGTGATAAGAATTTTGAAAAACGAAGAGAAGATGATGAGAAAAAGAGAAATGCCGAAAAAGACAGGAAAACGAGAATATCCGGGACGGCAGAAGCCGGAGCTGTCAGAGGAGATCTCCGACACAGCGGAAGAATTTGAACGCCGCCGCAGCCTGATTCTGGATGTGATGAACGAAAAGGCCTATGTTCCCATGAAATTAAAGGAACTGGCCATTCTTTTAAATATACCAAAGGAGCAGAGGGGCGAGCTTGCCCGTGTGGTGGATTCTCTGCTGGAGGAGGGAAAGATCAGTATCTCCGCGAAGGGAAAGCTGGGGCGCCCGGAGACCTTCGCGCTGGCGGGAACCTTCACCGGCAATGCCAGGGGCTTTGGCTTTGTCACGGTGGAGGGCCGGGAAGGGGATATCTTTATTCCCAGAGAGCGGACGAAGGGGGCCATGGATCAGGATAGGGTCCAGCTGGTCATCGAGGAAGAACGGGATGGCCGGAGAGCGGAAGGCTGTATTGTAAAGATTCTGTCCCATGCCAATGAAACTCTGGTGGGAACGTACCAGAAGAGCAAGGGCTTTGGATTCGTGGTGCCGGATAATGCCCGGATTACCAGAGATATCTTTATCCCCCAGGGCTGTGACGGCGGTGCGGTGACCGGACATAAGGTGGTGGTCCGCGTGAAGGAGTTCGGCGGGGAAGAGAAAAAGCCGGAGGGCGTGATCACCGAGATTCTGGGACATGTGAATGATCCGGGAGTGGATATTTTATCCTTAGTAAGAGCTTATGGACTGCCGGAGGAATTTCCGTCGAAGGTGATGGAACAGTTAAAGCAGATTCCGGATGAGGTGACGGAGGCGGACCGGGCAGGACGAAAGGATCTAAGAAGCGTAAAGACCGTGACCATTGACGGGGAGGAAGCGAAGGATCTGGATGACGCCATTACCATTGAACGGGATGGGGACGGCTACCGCCTGGGGGTTCACATCGCGGATGTGAGCCATTATGTGACGGAAGGAAGCCCTCTGGATGCGGAGGCGTTAAAGCGGGGCACCAGCGTGTATCTGACGGATCGGGTGATTCCGATGCTGCCCCACAAGCTGTCCAATGGAATCTGCTCCTTAAATCAGGGAGAGGATCGGCTGGCCCTCAGCTGTCTGATGGACATCGATGCGAAGGGCAATGTCATCGGCCATGAGATTGCGGAGACAATCATTCGGGTGGATCACCGCATGACGTATACGGCGGTGGATGCCATTGTGACAAAGCAGGATCCGTCAGTCATGAAGGAATATGAGGATTTCACGGAAGAATTCTTTCTGATGAAAGAACTGGCGGATCTGCTGCGGAAGAAGCGCCACAGCCGCGGTTCCATCGATTTTGATTTTCCGGAGAGCAAGATCACGCTGGATGAAAAAGGACGCCCGATCGAAATCAAGCCTTATGACCGCAACGCGGCGACCAAAATCATCGAGGATTTTATGCTGCTGGCCAATGAGACCGTGGCGGAGGATTATTTCTGGCAGGAGGTTCCCTTCCTGTACCGGACCCATGAGAAGCCGGATGAGGAGAAGATGCTGCGTCTGGGCACCTTTTTAAATAATTTCGGTTACCATCTGCGGATGCCCAATGGAGAGGTGCACCCGAAGGAGATTCAAAAGCTCCTGGATAAGGTGGAAGGAACTCCGGAGGAGGCGCTGATCAGCCGTCTGACGCTGCGTTCCATGAAGCAGGCCAGATATACCCCGGTCAATACCGGCCATTTCGGCCTGGCTGCCAAGTATTATACCCATTTTACGTCTCCCATCCGCCGCTATCCGGATCTGCAGATTCATCGAATTATCAAGGAATGTCTGCACGGAGGTCTCCCGGAGAAGCGGGAAGCCCATTACCGGAAGCTGCTCACGGAGGTGGCGGCACAGACCTCGGCGCTGGAGCGGCGGGCTGACGAGGCGGAGCGGGAAACGGATAAGATGAAGAAGGTCCAGTATATGGAGCAGTTCATCGGGCATGAATTTGACGGAGTGATCTCCGGGGTGACAAACTGGGGCTTTTATGTGGAGCTTCCCAATACAGTGGAAGGAATGGTGCACGTGAATGAGCTTCAGGATGATTACTATCTTTTTGACGAGGCTCATTACGAGCTGATGGGTGAGATGACCCGAAAAACGTATAAATTAGGCCAGCCGATCCGGATTATGGTGACCGGCTGTGACAGGTTCTTACGAACCATCGACTTTATTCCCGCAAAAGAATGGTAACAGGGGAATGAAACAGGAGGAAAGCATATGGGAAAAGAGAGTGTAAAGCTGGTAGCCAACAATAAAAAAGCCTACCATGATTTCTTTATTGATGACAAATTTGAGGCAGGAATTGAACTGTTTGGCACAGAGGTGAAGTCCATCCGTATGGGCAAATGCAGTATCAAGGAGTCCTTTATTAAGATCGAAAACGGTCAGGTCTATATCTATGGCATGCATGTGAGCCCCTACGAGAAGGGAAATATATTCAATAAGGATCCGCTGCGGGTAAAGAAGCTGCTGCTGCACAAGGCGGAGATTCGCCGGCTGTTGTCCAAGATCAAAGAAAAGGGCTACACTCTGGTTCCACTTTCCGTTTATTTTAAGGGAAGCCTGGTCAAGGTGGAGATGGGGCTGGCCCGCGGTAAGAAGCTGTATGATAAGCGGGAGGATATCGCGAAAAAGGATGCGAAACGGGAGATCGAACGGGAATTCAAGTCCAGAAATCAGTAATGGAATCCGGAAATTGGTGAGAATACAAAAGAGGTGCAAAAGAAGAATGAAATCAGCAGATGAATTATTCCTTCGGATGGCGGTTCTGGAGGATGCGAAGGAGATTGCTGCGGTGGAGGCGGAATGTTTTCCGGCAGCGGAGGCGGCTACAGAGCGTTCCATCCGGGAACGGCTGGAGGTGTATCCCAACCACTTCTGGCTTTTGACCGATGAGGAGAAGATCGTCGGCTTTGTCAATGGCATGGTCACGGAGGAGCCGGATCTGACGGATGAGATGTATGAAAATGCGGGAATGCACCGGGAGGACGGCCGCTGGCAGATGATCTTCGGTGTAGATACGATTCCGGAGTACCGACGCAGAGGCTGCGCCGGGCGATTGCTTCGGCAGGCAATCGCAGATGCGAGGGCACAGGGGCGGGACGGACTGGTTCTGACCTGTAAGGAGCGCCTGATTCCCTATTATGCAAGGTTTGGTTTCCGGAATGAGGGAATCTCGGAGTCCGTCCACGGCAATGCGGTCTGGTATCAGATGCGGCTCTCGTTTGACAGAGAATAAAACAGAGAAAGATGTTTCTTGGTATCCCGGTAGGCGGCCTCCATGCAGGCTTCCATCCGGTCAAAACTGAATAGTCCGGCATCTGCCGGAAGCTGCGGCTTTAGCAGGACTGTCTCTCCCATGGAGCGGCAGTCCTTTAAATTTCCGCTCATGATGGAAAAGGAGTGGGAGAGAATCTCAAAGATGGATTCCCGTTCCGGCATCCGGTAGGGGGAGCCAATATCGACGGCAGCTACGGTTCTGATGCCTGCATCACGCATTAAATCCACCGGCAGATTATTGGTCACACCGCCGTCCACCAGGCAGAAGGAATCCATGGTTACCGGGCAGAAGATTCCGGGAACACTGCAGCTGGCCATGAGAATTTCCGCCAGACTGCCGGAGGAAAGCCAGAGGATCTGCTGGTCGCCGCCGGCGCTGCCGGTTTTCTGCGCATTTGCCGGAGACTTACCGGGAAAGCCGGAAGAACCGCCGGAGGAAAGGATATGAGGAAGATTGGTAAAACAGAGCGTGGTCCCGGTGTGCAGATCCACAGAAGGAACCAGAAGCGGCCGCTTTACCTCCTCCAGTCTACGGTGACGGGTCAGCTTCCGAAACAGTGTCAGGAGCCGATGACCCTTGAGCAGCCCGCAGATGCGGGGCCGCTGTCCCAGAAGAAGCCGGGGGATCAGTCCCAGAAGAGCCAACAGATTTAAGTCCAGGTATTCTGAACCGTGGTTGGACAGATAATGCACCAGATCACACAGCTCCTCCGGCTCCATGCCGCAGGCAAAAAGTCCTGCCGCGATGCTGCCTGCGCTGGTGCCTCCGATCGCCTCCGGCAGAAGATTTGCTTCCTTGAGTGCCAGAAGAACGCCTGCGTGGGCTGCTCCCCGCGCGCCGCCTCCGGCCAGAGCAAGACCATAGCTCATAGGATGGCCGCCATTTGTTCCCGATTCAGTAAAGGATATGAAGAAAACTTCTTTTTTATTTCTGGAGGACAGACAAAAAATCCCCCATGAAAATACGTGAGATTTTCGTATTTCCATGGGGGATTTCAATGGAGCAGACGGGAGTTGAACCCGTGTCCAAAAACCAATTCCCTGTTCTTCTACTATCATAGTCCGTTATTTGACATTCCCTCCGCCCTGCGAAAACGAACATCCTCAAAGCTTCAGTAGATCCTGATACGCCTGACGGTCCGGACCCCTCCCGTCATCGTTTCTCACATAGTCGATGCCAGATTCTTAAAGTGTGAGTGCTCTAAGGCTGACAACTGCTTTAATTAAGCAGCAAATGCTAATTTTCTATCGTTAGCGTTTAATTTTAATTTTGCCATTTAACGCATTGCATGCGGATAGCTTCACCAGCTGCATGATCCCTGTCGAAACCGGTACTGCCCCTGAATGATTATAGCCTTATTATATTAACACGGCGGGTAAAAGGTGTCAATGGAAAAAATGAGCCTGATTTTATTTCCATTCACAAAACATCGTGCTATAATGATACAATATGTAAAAAACGTGTAAAATATTCGGATTCCATACAAATCTATTGATTGAAACGGAGGTTCCTTTTGTATGGCAGCAGTTACAAATACGAAAAATGATTTTTCCAAAGGAAGTGTGGTGAAAAATATTATCAGTCTGGCGGTCCCCATGACCCTGGCACAGCTGATTAATGTTCTTTATAATATCGTGGACCGGGTTTATATTGGTCTGATTCCGGAAAATTCCACGCTGTCTCTGACGGGAATTGGCCTTTGTCTGCCGATTATTACCATGGTGATTGCCTTTGCGAACCTGTTTGGTATGGGTGGAGCACCGTTATGCTCGATTGAACGCGGGCGGGGAAATATTGAAGAAGCGGAGAAAATCATGGGGAATTCCTTCAGTATGATGGTGGTTTCCGGTGTGCTGCTGACGATTTTCTGTCTGATCTTCCGCAGGCCGATGCTGTATCTGTTCGGAGCCAGTGATGTGACATACCCTTACGCGGATGCGTATATCACGATCTATCTTCTGGGAAGCCTTTTTGTTATGATTGGGCTGGGAATGAACAGCTTTATCAATTCTCAGGGCTTCGGACGGGTGGGAATGCTGACAGTGCTTCTGGGAGCCGTGATCAATATCCTGCTGGATCCGGTGTTTATTTTTGTGTTTCATCTGGGAGTCCGGGGAGCAGCCCTTGCTACGATTATTTCCCAGTTCTTTTCAGCTCTCTGGATTTTCCGTTTCCTGACCGGCAGGCAGACAATTCTGCGATTGAAGCTTTCCTATTTGAAACCGGAATGGAGCCGGGTGAAGGCGATCGTGGGGCTCGGGATGTCCGGCTTTACCATGGCAATTACTAACTGCACGGTGCAGATATTGTGTAATGCCACACTGCAGCAATACGGCGGTGATCTGTATGTGGGTGTAATGACAGTCATCAATTCGGTTCGTGAAGTGGCATCCCTGCCGGTGCAGGGATTAACCCACAGCGCCCAGCCGGTGATGGGCTTTAATTACGGTGCAAAAGAGTATGGAAGAGTGAAGAAAGCAATTACCTTCATGTCTGCAACGGCCATCGTATATACGGTGGGAATCTGGAGTCTGATCCATGGTTTTCCGGAGTTTTTTATCCGCATTTTTAACCGGGATGCGGCTTTGATAGCAGCAGGTGTTCCGGCGATGCGCCTCTATTTTTTCGGATTTTTCATGATGTCACTGCAGTTTGCGGGACAGTCTGTCTATGTGGGTCTGGGGCGCTCAAAACGGGCCGTTTTCTTTTCTATTTTTCGAAAAGTAATTATTGTAGCTCCGCTGACCTTGCTTTTGCCGGGAGTCTTTGGTATGGGAACTGACGGCGTATTTGCGGCGGAACCGATTTCTAACTTTATCGGCGGCCTGGCCTGCTATGGAACGATGCTGTGCACCATCTGGCCGGAGATGACCAGACTGCAGCGGGAAAAACAGAAATTCTGCATTCTTCCGGCCGGGGAAGAGGACGCAGATGCACTGGCAGCGTTAATTGATACCGTATACCGAGGCCTGCCGGAGCCATCCTGGTTTATGCCGGATGATGCTCCCTATATTAAAAAACTGATGCGTCCGGAGTACGGGCGTGTCTGGAAAGCGACGGATGCGGCAACAGGGGCTCTGGCCGGTATGTTAATGCTGTATATTCCCGGTAATACCCCGGAGAATCTGGGAAATGATGCCGGTTTTACCGAGGAGGAAAAGCAGGGTGTGATCCATCTGGAATCCGTGGCGATTCTGCCGCAGTACCGGGGCTTTGGCTTACAGTACCGGATGATGGGTATTGCAGAGGAAGAAGCCTTACGGGCGGGATTTCGCCACATGCTCTGCACAGTTCATCCGGAGAATCATTTCAGCCGCGATAACATGGTGCGCTGCGGTTTTCAGCCGGTGGTACAGAAGGAAAAATACGGCGGCTATCTGCGGGATGTGATGTGGAAGCCGTTGACAATAATGCCCGGTGGAAAAAACAGAAGAAAAATAGAAGAAGAATAATTTTGTCCGGCCGGCACATACTATCTCTGAATTAAAAACTATTTCAGAGATCAGGAGGCAAGTCATATGACAACATTAGACTGTAATGTAACCGGCTGTATTCACAATGCGGAGAACTGCTGCTGCAAGAATGCGATAATCGTAGAGGGTCATTCTGCAAAGGTAAAGCAGGATACCTGCTGCGGCAGCTACGATGAAAAGAAAGGATCGATGTTCCGCAACATCTTTAAAACTCCGGAGAACCGCCTGGAGGTGGAGTGCGAGGCGGTAAACTGTGTTTACAACAGCGATCGCCGCTGCGTGGCAGAGCATATCGGTATTGCCGGAGGCGATGCCAAGGCGGCAGTGCAGACGGAGTGTGCAAGCTTTAAGGCGAGATAGAGATTTAGCGCAGGAATTGAGGGCGTCGCGTCAGCCAACGCCCGGCGTAGTGAATCGGAGATATCTTCTGGAAGAGAATGATACCGGACGCGAAAAAGAAGCCGGGGAAGAACGGCGAAAAACGGCACACAGGTCTTC
>JAEDOC010000076.1 GCA_016302185.1 Clostridium sp.
TGAATGTCCTCCTCCTGGTAATGACCGGTTCCTTTTAAATCCATAACAAACCGGCCGATCAGCTCCTCTGCACCGGTATAGATATCCGCGCAGTCAAAGGTGGTAAAGCCCTGCTCCACCAGCAGGTGGAAGGCATGAATCGCATCATCATAGTCCAGGTGTCCCTGCAGACAATGCTCTGCGGACAGCTGCCAGCAGCCATTGATCACACGATTAAAAGTATATCCATTTTTAAACTGACATTTTTTCTGCATCATAGTCATACTCCTTATTTTTCTGTTTCCGGGTCCTGGATCGGAACCACCGTACACTGTCCGTGGCTCTGGATCCGTTTCCCGATTCTTGTAATTCTAAATCTCGCCCCGCAGTTGGGATCCGGGCAGGCAATTTCGGTATCCGACAGCATCCAGTCGTTGGGATCCAAGGGCCGCTGCTTCGCCGGAAGAAGGGGAAGAAGGGCGCTTAAGGAATACATCGAAAACGATGTATCCTTTGGAAATACCAGATTTTCTCCCTGCACCAGAAAGGAATCCCCCACCCTGTGGCTGCAGACCATGGGGCGGTCTGTCGCAACCACCTCCACCTTCAAATCATATAAGGTAAATGTATCGTCCATCCTGTCGAACTCTCCTTTTATTCTTCATTCTTTCGTCCCCAGCCGGTCAGAACGGCTG
The DNA here is from genome assembly GCA_016302185.1 of Clostridium sp. Classification (GTDB taxonomy): domain Bacteria; phylum Bacillota; class Clostridia; order Lachnospirales; family Lachnospiraceae; genus Otoolea. The sequence goes on from JAEDOC010000076.1 coordinate 675, forward strand.
CCAGGAATACGAAAAACAGCACAAAACCGTAAATCGTTCCCCCGGCAACGACGACCGGAGAAAGTCCGGTTAAAGCTGCTCCGATAAATACAAACACGCTCATAAATGGGATAATGGCCGGAAGGCTGTTGGCAGTGCCATCCAGCAGATTCGCTCTGCGGTAGGGATGGATATTCTTTGCTGCACCGATCTTATTTAAGATGGGTCCGAAGGTCAGAATCGACGCACTGGTCACACCGCCTAACAATATGGTGGTAAATGCGATTCCCATCATACATACCAGTTCTGCACCGCCTGCGGTACGGGCCATTTTGCTGTTTAAGATTTTCTCTGCAATCAGATTTAACATCCCTGCATCCGTCAACACACCCATGATGCCAAAGACGGAGATTACCAGAGCGCAGGTCGGTAAAATGTTATTAATACCGCTGATCAGGAATCCCACTGCCGCATTGTTTGCCGCGTCGTTGGAAAATACATCTGCCGGAGTGAACAGCCCTGCGGCTAAACCGACTGCGATACCGGATACCAGGCCAATCAGAATACCGGAATAAATATTTCTGGTTTTTGTGGAAACGGTTAACATCAACACAACCGGAATCAGCATTACCAGAGAAACCGGATTGGTTGCTGCATCAATGGAGCCGCCCTCATACACGCCGCCGATGTCTGCCGGCTTGCCGTTCTTAAACTGCTGGGTTGATGCAGAAGCGATCGTTGTATCAGAAATCGGCGCTAAGTTGTCTCCAAAGATGGCGCCGGATACGATACTTCCTGCCATCATCATTTCATTGGCTCCCAGGAGAATGCCGGCCGGATAAAAAATCGGAAATGCGATAAACATGGTTCCGATGGAAGAACCGGTTGCAGTGGATACGATACAGGTGGCAAGGAAGGTAAATGCCGCGAAGATTCCGCCCTTCATACCGACCGCATTGGCGATCCATACAAAGCCGCCGGACAGTCCGCACTGTTTGATCAGGGCGCTGAACATACCCACTAACAGAAGAATCACAATCACCGATACCGATGTAATGGAAGAAATCCCTTTGATGGCACTCTCCCAGTAATCACTGTAGCTTGTGCAGAACACACCGCCGATTAAAAGCGCTAAAAAGCCTCCGACGGCCGGTGCCTCCATGTTAAATGCCTTAAAACCGATGAAAAGCACCATGCAGAAGAAGATGTAAATTGCCACCGGGATCAGAGACATTCCAATCCCACCACGAAATTGAAGTTTTCTTTCCTCACTCATTTTTTCTTCCTTTCTCTCTAAATAGTATAGTAAAAATAAACTGCAGCCGGTTTCTGCTGCGAAGCTGACATTCAGGAGTCCGGAGACAGGGATCAAAAAAGCCCGTCCCTGAACTACATTCAAGGACAGGCTGTCATATACCTGCGGTACCACCTTGTTTGGTGCTGAGCACCCACTCTTTACAGAATGCTATTACATTCCTGATCCGCTAACGCTGATCCTGCGTCGCAGCTACTAAAGTTCCAATCCGGTTCCCCGGTGAGACTCTTTCACCTTGCCCTCTGAGGCCCACTTACCATGACATTCTGTTCGGATTCCACCACCCCGAACTCTCTGTGAGATTGTTTTATATGGTACAACTTCCTCTTCACTGGTTGAAAGCAATAATAGCAATATCAATAAAAAATGTCAAGGGTTTTGTTTATTTCTATTAAGGCCCCCCGGAGTAGCTACTCCGGGGGTGATTTGCTGTCTGCATGGATCATTTTTTTCATCCGTAAATACTCGGTCTATTTTGTGTTCGCCGCTTTTATTTTCTCCAGTTCCTTTTTCAATCGTTCCAATTCTGCTTCCGCTGCATCTGCGCGGCTACGTTCTCTTTCTGTGTTCGCCCGTTCCTCCATGCGTCCCTTTTCCTCTATCGCTTCGCTCAGATTACACATTAACTGCATCCCCTTTCTCAGTTTTCCCGTTGTCTCAATTCCATATTCCTGCTCCAGAATTTCCGTTTTCTCCTTAGGGCGAAGCTCAGGACTTAAAAGCGTTCCCAATAATCGATGTAAACGCAAACTGCTTTGTTCTCCGGCCAGATTCTTCCCCAGATTCACTTCAATCACGGTAAGAAGATCATAGCGGCCTTTTTTCTTTACCGTACCGATAAGATCTCGGGGCTGTATCTCATACAGAACCGCAGTATTTTCCAGATATTCAGGCACATTCATACAGATCCAGATACTGTACACCTTCTTAATCTTATTGTAGTACGGGATTTCAAATTCTGTATCCAGTTGAGCCGACAACTGACGGGCATTGTAAAAGATTCCTCTTGTTACAATATCATATCCGCCGGGTTTCTTTTTTTGCGCCTCCACATCCACAATGATCTTGTTCTGCCTCTTTCTATCCGGATGCCATACATAAAATCGGATATCGAATGCAATCCTTCCCTCATTAGGCACGGTGTTTTCTCTATTCATTCCTGAAATCACAGGAGAGGTTTCCAAATCTGCGTTGCCGGAAAGACAAGCCATACTGTCATCTCTGGAATTCTCCCGATTCCCTGGCTCCGCAGAATGTATTGCCTGTCTGGTCGTCTCTCCCGGAAGCACTGACACCTCCGATATTTTCGGAGTTCCTTCTATCAGAGGTACTACCTCTTCCGACTTCATACCCGTATATTCCGGCACTACCGAAGCTAAAATATGGGCTAATACTACCTTATGTGCCAGTATCTGCTTCGCATACGCATCATACGCTGCTTTGGCAGCTGCAAGCGTCAAATCGCTTTTTAAACGTTCCTCCATCGTCCACTCTCCTTACGTCTCATAAAACTTTCGCAGGAGATTTTAAGGAAAAACAAACTGTAATAAGCATTCTGGTCATCTATCCTTTCGCATCTCGCTGCTTTTATCAATTGGATTTCAAGCATTGAGATTTCTGAAATGAAGATAGATTATCTGAACCGGCAGGTGCCGAAAGAATATAGAAACTTAATGCTTTAGCCTTATTTTATCATCGGGGATTGGAGGATGCAAGAAAAATAAAAACAGAATCCCTATCCCTGTGTACAATAAGACCCCCCAGAGTAGTCGCTCCGGGGGTGATTTGCTGTCCGCATGGACAATTCTTATCTTTTTTGCTGTTTCCTTAAGGATAAGGATTGTCAGGGAGTTTCAAAGGAGATGTGATATCCTAAATTTTTTATTGCCTCGTTGTTAACAAGTTTTTTAATGATTTGTTTTGCATTTTTATCTGATTTGTCCAATAGACCGTTTTCAATTGCACGTTTTTCCATAGATTCCTTGCTGATGGAGTCAAAGGTTCTGACATCCTCCACTTTTACCGGATTAAACAAACCATCTTTTTGATCTAAGGTTTCAATGTTGTCATCCATTATTTCGTGAGATAGTATGGTAGCTTTTGGAATGTAAATTACAATTTCTTTGTTGGGATCATCCGTCTCAATGTTGATTTCGTCTACTTTTACACCGGCTTTAATGATACCATCCCATTTGGCGATGAAAGATTTTGTTGTGAGTGGAACATTAACGCCTAATAGCTTTTTGGGATTCTCAAACTTTCCTGCATTCGTGTATAAGTATTCTACAGTAGCGAGCTCTCCGATATCGCATATTTGGGATTTGAGCAAATTGATGGAAATTTCTTTTGAGGCCATTTCATAGGGGGCAACCATGTCATCTATTTTGGTTTCCAGTTCAAGAAGTCGGCTTTTATAACCTTGCGCATATTTATAAGAGGCAATTAATGAAGCTGTTAGTACTAAAATAATAAGTATTAATATAAAAAATAATTTTCGGTTCTTTTTTTAAGATATGCCAACTCCGAATTATAATCCATGCCATTTCCCATCTTATAAAATCCCCCCTTTATGACATTTGTATTATCTGATATTTTTGTCTCCCTTCACTTCAGCGCTTAACGTGCAATTTTACGCTGAGAAGGGAGAAAAGATATGGATGAATTAACGCTGCGAGAGGTATGTAATCGGATTGGAGTGTCCCGTCGGGCAGTTCAGGGCTATGAATCAGCCGGATTGGTGAATGCAGCACACAAAAATGAGCGGGGGTATCTGCTTTACGATGAAAAAGCACAGAGCAGAATACGAAAAATAAAACTGTTTCAGAATATGGGGTTTTCTATCAAGGAAATAAAATCATTGATGGATGCGCCTGCGACGGTTTTAAAAGAGGCGTTGGAGGAGAGAGCGGAGGTTGTGGTACAGAAAATGCGGAGAAGAACGTTTTGCAAAACACACCGGAAACGCAGACGGAGGTGCAAACTGTAATGCAGACGGAGGCGCAGACCGGAGTGCAGGAAGTAATGCAGGATGAATTGTCGGCAGAGGAAGAACGGAAGAGCGTGATGCCGGAACGGGAGGACTGGGGAACGGTCGATGATATTACGGATGATTTTTATGACAGGATTTATGAGGATGCGTTGGATGAGTTTTATGATGCCGTGTATGAGGATGCAATGGAAGAGGTATATGATACTTACTACGAAGGAATTGTAAAAAATGGAAAGGATAAGGTTCTTTATGGGGACTGGCTGGATATCCGGAGTGAATTTTATGAAAAAGATTTTGACTCTGTGATGAAGAAAATAAAGAGAATAAAATAACAGAACGGCGCCATGTCACGATCGAAAACGATTGTGGGATGGCGCTTAACCGCCCCCTCTTTATACTGGTTTAAAAGGCAGAAAACAGATCGATTTCGTTGGTTTAAATTCGTATAATTAAGAAAACTGAAAAGAACTGTCAGAGCAGTTTGTGAAAACGGAAGATATTCGGAGAATGTATGAAGATACAGGAATTGAGACAATTATTAAGCACAGCAGAGCGTTCTGTTCTGGAAAAGGCCTACGCTCAGAATTATCTGGTGCCCAATCGAGAGGTTCCGAAGAGTCAACGGCCGAAATGGCGTTTTATGGTAAAGAATTATATCAAAGAGCTGGAGAAGCTTTCGCTGGAAGATGATAATTATGCGAAATCAGTGACAATACTGACTTCTCTGTATCGCGCGCTGCGGCTGATGGAGTGGATGGACGAGGATGAGCTGTGGTTACAGATCTATGAATATGGTCTGAAACAGAAAATCAAGCCGAGAGATGTCTTGAAAAAGGAGTATGAAAGAAGGAAATAGAGATGAGAGAGCAGGGTGGGTGCACACTGCGGAAGGAGACCGATCTGAAAAGGAATCGGAATTCTATCACAGAAATTCCGATTCCTTTTTATATATGGATTTTGTCATAATATGTTGAGTCGCATCTTCGTGTATTTATGTATGTTACTCCAGATGTGCATTTCTGGCAAAATAGTCCTTTGTTTCCGCAGCAACCACACCGGACAGGGCCAGCAGTGCGATGATGTTCGGGATAGCCATGAGACCGTTGAAGATATCAGCAATGGTCCATACGGCGCTGACGGTTAAGTAAGGTCCGACAGCAACTGCGGCGATATAGAGCCAGCGGAATACCTTAACGATGGCCATATTGCCGCCGGTTAAGTATTCCAGGCAGCGCTCGGAATAGTAATCCCAGCCGAGAATGGTGGTGAAGGCAAAGAATGCCAGACACATCATCAGCAGGAAGGAACCGATCTCTGCCGGGAATGGAAGGGAATGGCGGAAGGCATACATGGTGATCTCAGCGCCCTGAAGACCAAGCTCCGGAGCCCAGCCGCCGGAAATCACGATGGACAGACCGGTCATGGTACAGATGACAATGGTATCAATAAAGGTTCCGGTCATGGTAACCAGGCCCTGACGGACAGCTTCCTTGGTCTGTGCGGCAGCTGCAGCGATCGGTGCGGAGCCCAGACCTGCCTCGTTGGAGAAAATACCGCGGGCAACGCCTTTCTGAATGGCTGTCTTGATAGTGACGCCGACAATGCCGCCGGCAACGGCTTGCGGGTGAAAAGCACCTACAATAATCTGGTAAACAGCTGCCGGAATGGCTGTAATGTTGGTAATCAGGATCAGGAGTCCGCATACAATATATACGATTGCCATAAACGGAACAACAATTTCAGATACCTTGGCGATTCGTTTCAGACCGCCGATGACAACCAGAGCGGTGCAGACGGTAACCAGAATTCCGACAATGATAGTAGTTACAGTAATGACCGCAGCAGAGTCACCGGAGCCGATGGTAAATACCACATGAGCTTTCTCCGGATCAAAAAAGTTCTGAGCCGCAGAGGTAATACCGTTGATCTGGGTGATGGTACCGATACCCAGAAGCCCGGCCAGAGTTCCGAATAAGGCGAAGCATTTGGCCAGCCATTTCCAACCTTTGCCCATGCCCTTTTCAATATAATAGAACGGTCCGCCCAGAACGTGCCCGTCTTCGTCGATCTGGCGGTACTTGATGGCAAGAAGTCCCTCGGCATATTTGGTGGCCATGCCGAAGAATGCCGCAACCTCCATCCAGAAGAGAGCGCCGGGGCCGCCCGCAGCGATGGCAGAAGCCACGCCGACGATATTTCCGGTACCGATGGTGGCCGAGAGTGCTGTACACAGGGCACCGAAGGAGGTCACTTCCCCATGGCCGTCATCTTCGTTCTTTACCATGAAACGAAGGGCCTTGCCCAGATGAAATACCTGCAGAAGTCCGGTGCGGACGGTCAGCCACACACCGCAGGAGATGATTAAGATAATCAGGGGAAGACCCCAGACAAAATCATCAATCGTTGTCAACAAATCAGTAATCATAATTTTTTCCTCGCTTTTCCCTAATTTAAACGAACAGGAGCGTGACCAAAGGGATCGCGCTCCTGCAAAATAATACCATTGAAGTGTAAAAGATTCTGTCCTTTTGCCTGAGAGATTAACCCGAGTATTACGGGCTTGCACCTTCGGCCCCCGTCTGCACGGGTGTCTCCAGAGAGCCATCCGCCCGCAGTCCTCGTGCCTGAGAGTGTTATTCCTTCGGCGGGCCTGCAGCCTCTTTTCTGCGAGCATCATCTGGCAATATGAAATTCGGTTTTTGTTCGTATAACAAGCACAATTATACGGCGCAGGCAAACAAAATGCAACATTTTTTTCATGAATTTTTGATTTTCTTTTTGACTGACATGGCTGCATTTTACATTTGGTAAAATTCGGGGTATAATGCGGATGAACTTATCATTTGGATGAGGGTAAAATTCGGAGGTGTATAGGAATATGAAATCGTTGAATGAATTGCGGACGCTGCTGCGTTCGATGGATCATAAAAGTTATCCGGCATATAAGTCACTGGCAGGTTTGTATCAGTTTGGAAGTTTTGTGCTGGGAATCGATCATGTGCAGGGAGATCCCTTTGCATCGCCTTCCAGCCTTCATGTGGAGATTCCGATAAAAGCGGCGGGATTTCCGGCGGAGTATCTGGCCTCGGACTGTATGAGGATTGCGCTGCAGGATCACCTGACGAGACAGTTCAGTGAACAGATCGAAGCTTATAATTTTAAAGCAAAGGGATCCGGAAAAAGCGGTCTGATTTCCACGACCCGCTGCGGTCAGGAGGTTCTGGAGCGAAGCGCCTGTCAGATTGAGCCGGGGAAGCTGATTGCCCGGTTTCATGTGGGATTTCCGGCGTTTGGACGTACAATTAATGCAGGAGAGCTGGAGAAAATATTGTTTGATTTTCTTCCCAAATGTGTGGAACGAAGCTTTTTTCTGAAGAATCTGGATCAGAAAAAGGTGGAGGCTGCTGTATGGCTGGCGGAGGATCAGCAGGCGGTGCGCCGCATTTTGAGAGAAGAGGGGCTGGCTGCATTTGTGGCTAACGGCTCTGTGCTGCCGAGAAAAAGCGGTGTTTCCGATCTGCCGATGAAAGACAGCGTGCCGTTTGTCTCTCCGTCTTCTATGGAACGGACAATCACACTGCCGCATCGAGGGAAGATCACAGGTATGGCGGTACCGCAGGGAATTACTCTGATTGTGGGCGGCGGTTATCATGGAAAGTCGACGCTTTTGTCTGCGCTGCAGATGGGCGTATATAATCATATTGCAGGAGACGGACGGGAATTCGTGATTACGGATGATACGGCGGTGAAGCTGCGCGCGGAGGAGGGCCGTTTTATCCGGGACATGGACATCTCGTTGTTTATCAATGATTTGCCAAATAAAAAGGATACAAGAACCTTTTCTACGATGGATGCCAGCGGAAGCACATCGCAGGCGGCGGGCGTGATGGAGAGTATCGAAGCGGGTTCCCGGTTGTTTTTAATCGATGAAGATACCTCCGCCACCAATTTCATGGTGCGGGATGATTTCATGCAGCAGGTGATCAGCAGAGAAAAAGAGCCGATCACACCATTTCTGGAACGGGCAAGAGATTTATATGAGAAAGCAGGGATTTCCACGATTCTGGTGGCTGGAAGCTCCGGTGCATTTTTCTACATTGCAGACACGATTCTGCAGATGGACTGTTATCGGGCGGTGGATATCACAGAGCGCGTGAAGTCACTGTGCAAAGAGCATAAGGCACCGCGAATCCAGGCGCCAGGCTTCGCAATTCCTGCATATGGGCAGGCACCTGCGGTATGCGGCAGCCGGGAACATGGAGGTTCCGGACACAGTGGTTCTGCGCACGGCGGGGCCAGAGGCCGTGAAGGGTATAAAACCGAACGCCGGGGAGGCGACGGCCGTCAGGAGCGCCGTAAGATCAAGAGCTTTGGGAAGGACTCTTTCTCTCTGGATAAAGAAACCGTGGATCTGCGGTATGTGGAGCAGCTGGCAGACTCCGAGCAGACAACAGCGCTCGCCTATCTGCTCAGATATGCCCTGGAACAGGTAATAGACGGAAGACGTTCCACGCAGCAGGTGGTGGACGCGCTTTATAACACTCTGGAAAAGAAGGGCTGGGAGCCGTTCTGCAGCTCCTATGTGCCCTGTGGACTGGCAAAGCCGAGAAAACAGGAGGTGTTCGCGTGTCTGAACCGGTATCGGGGGTAGAGATTTTGCGCAGGAAGTGAGGGCGTCGCG
>JAEDOC010000005.1 GCA_016302185.1 Clostridium sp.
GAAAGATATCGCCACTCCACTACGCCGGGCGTTAGCTGACGCGACGCCCTCATTTTCTGCGCAAAACCTCTATTTACTTCAGCACTACCTTCATAAATTTCTTCTTACCGCGTTTTACCACAAGGCCTTCTCCGGAGAGCTGTGCCTTGGTATAGACCGCTTTGATATCCTTCACCGGCTCACCGTCCACGGAGACGCCGCCCTGCTCTACGTTTCTTCTTGCCTCGGAGCGGGACGGAGCCAGACCGGATTTCTGCAGGATCGTCAGAATATCAATCTCATCCCCGTTGAAATCAGCCTCGGAAAGCTCAGCGGTGGGCATATCTGCCGCATTACCGCTGGAGAATAAGGCTCTGGATGCCTCTTTTGCCTTTTCTGCCTCTTCCTCGCCGTGTACCAGCTTGGTAAGCTCATATGCCAGAATCTCTTTGGCGGTATTTAACTGACTGCCTTCCCACTTGTCCATCTCGTCGATCTGCTCTAACGGAAGGAAGGTGAGCATCCGCAGGCATTTTAATACATCGGCGTCAGCCACATTTCTCCAGTACTGATAGAAATCGAAGGGAGAGGTCTTGTTGGGATCCAGCCATACCGCGCCGGACTGGGTCTTACCCATCTTCTTGCCCTCGGAGTTCAGAAGCAGGGTGATGGTCATCGCGTGGGCATCCTTACCCAGCTTTCTGCGGATCAGCTCGGTACCGCCCAGCATGTTGCTCCACTGATCGTCGCCGCCGAACTGCATGTTGCAGCCGTATCTCTGGAATAACTCATAGAAATCGTAGCTCTGCATGATCATGTAGTTAAACTCCAGGAAACTGAGTCCCTTCTCCATTCTCTGCTTATAGCACTCTGCCCGCAGCATGTTGTTGACGGAGAAGCAGCCGCCAACCTCGCGGAGCAGTCCAATATAGTTTAAATTCATCAGCCAGTCTGCGTTGTTTACCATCAATGCTTTTCCATCGGAAAAATCAATGAAACGGCTCATCTGCTTCTTGAAGCAGTCACAGTTGTGCTGGATGGTCTCCGGTGTCATCATCTGGCGCATATCGGTTCTGCCGGACGGATCGCCTACCATGGCGGTACCGCCTCCAATCAGAGCGATCGGCTTGTTTCCTGCCATCTGCAGACGCTTCATTAAACAGAGTGCCATGAAATGTCCCACATGAAGGCTGTCTGCGGTCGGGTCAAAGCCAATATAGAAGGTTGCCTTTCCGTTGTTTACCATTTCTCTGATTTCTTCTTCGTTGGTTACCTGAGCAATCAGGCCTCTTGCAACTAACTCTTCATAAATCTGCATGTTTTTACTCTCCTTTACCTTACGTTTTCCTTGTTTGTAAAAGGACAGAAGCTGAAATCTGCTCTTTGATAAAAATAAAAATAGCCCCGTCCTTCCTATGAAAGGACGGGGCATCAAACCCGTGTTACCACCTTTATTCACAGTCAGCTCACGCTGCCTGCCTCTGCGAGTATCATTAGCTCCGCTGCGAATGCTTCAACGCTTTCCACAATACTCCGACACGATAACGTGTGCCGCTTCCGTCACAGCCTACTGATCTCTGTTCGGTGTGAAGCTCCGGGAGGTATTCGTCATTCCTCAGTACGTGCGCCTCTCATCTGCCGGCTGCTTTCTGTCCGCCTGTCCGGAATCCTACTTGTTCCCTTCGTCGCTTTTGCCTATGAATGCCCGTAAAACAAGCATTTACAGGTGACATTATAGAAAGTTTTCTCTGGTTTGTCAAGTCTCTTCCATCATCCCGCCAAGAGTCTCTAAAATCTCTTTTGCCTTTTCCACCATGGCCTTGCAGTCCTTGTACTTCTGTTTTTTCTCCTGATAGAAGAATCCGGGAGCTTCTCCGGTCTTTAAGGTCAGATTGCCCTTATAGGCCGCCACCATCGCCGGAATCCCGTCGGGACGGATACGGGCCTTTTGAAACATCCGGATCGTGATCTCCTGACGATTGATCGCCAGCTCCGTCACCCCCGCCCGGTGCGCCATCGCCTTCAGCTGGGCAATGAGGAGCAGATTCTCCACCGGCTTCGGCAGCTCGCCGAATCGATCCATCAGCTCATCCTGCATATCCATGTAATCGTCCTGCGTCTCTATTCCGGAAATCCGTTTATACACATCCAGCTTCTGATACTCATTGCGGATGTAGGACGGCGGAATGTACGCATCGATATCGCAGTCCACCTCTGTTTCAAAGTCTTCTTCCTGTTTCTCTCCCTTCAGGGCCAGGACCGCTTCATTCAGCAGCTTACAGTAGAGATCGTAGCCCACCGCCTCCATATGGCCGTGCTGCTCGGCTCCCAGGATATTGCCGGCACCGCGCAGCTCCAGATCCCGCATGGCGATCTTGATACCGCTGCCCAGCTCTGTAAACTCACGGATGGCAGAAAGTCGTTTTTCTGCCTCCTCCCGCAGCATTTTGTCTCTGCGGTACATCAGAAACGCATATGAGGTCCGATTGGAACGGCCCACCCGGCCACGGATCTGATAGAGCTGGGAAAGGCCCAGACGATCCGCATCATGAATAATGATCGTATTGGCATTGGGGATGTCCAGTCCGGTTTCGATGATGGTGGTGGACACCAGCACATCGATATCCCCGTTGACGAAATCCAGCATGATCCGCTCCAGCTCATGCTCATGCATCTGCCCGTGAGCGAAGACCACATGAGCCTCCGGCACCAGGGATGCGATGTGGGACGCCACTTCATCGATATTGTTGACCCGGTTATAGACATAATACACCTGTCCGTTCCGCGCCAGCTCCCGGTGAATTGCCTCACGGACCATCTCATCGTTGTACTCCATCACATAGGTCTGAATCGGCAGCCGATCCACCGGCGGCTCCTCCAGCACACTCATATCCCGGATTCCGATGAGACTCATGTGAAGCGTCCGCGGGATCGGTGTCGCCGTCAGCGTCAGCACATCCACATTTTCCTTTAATTTTTTGATCTTTTCTTTATGAGCCACGCCAAAGCGCTGTTCCTCATCGATAATCAGAAGGCCCAGACTCTTGAACTCCACATCCTTAGAGAGCACCCGGTGAGTGCCGATCAGCACATCCACAAAGCCCTTTTTCAAGTCCTCCAGCGTCTTTTTCTGCTCCGACGGCGTGCGGAAACGGCACAGCATATCCACCCGCACCGGGAAATCCTTCATCCGCTGCACAAAGGTATTGTAATGCTGCTGGGCCAGAATGGTGGTCGGTACCAGATACACCACCTGCTTTCCCTCCTGAATGGCCTTGAAGGCAGCCCGCAGAGCAATCTCCGTCTTGCCATAGCCCACATCGCCGCAGATCAGGCGATCCATGATGCGGCGGCTCTCCATGTCCTTCTTGGTGGCCTCAATCGCCTCCAGCTGATCCTCCGTCTCCTCGAAGGGGAACATCTCCTCGAATTCCCGCTGCCAGACCGTATCCGGCCCGTACTGATAGCCCTCGCTTCTCTGACGTGCCGCATAGAGCTCCACCAGATCCCGGGCGATATCCTTCACCGCGCCCCGGACCTTTGTCTTGGTCTTATTCCACTCCGAAGTTCCCAGCTTATTTAGTTTGGGCTGTTTCGCCTCGGATCCGGCATATTTCTGAATGCCTTCCAGACGGGTGGCCGGAAGATAGAGATTTCCTCCATCCCGGTACTCAATCTTAATATAGTCCTTGACCACCTTATCCTGCTCGATCTTCTCAATTCCCCGGTAGATGCCCAGGCCATGGCTCTCATGAACCACATAATCGCCCACCGACAGCTCGGAAAAGCTCTGAATCTTCTTGCCCTGGTAAGCTGTCTTCTTCCTTTTTTTCTTCCGCTGACCGCCGCCGAACATATCTCCCTCAGTGATCACCGCAAATTTGATCAGCGGATACTCAAAGCCCCGGTGAAGATTACCGTAGGTCACCATAATTTCTCCCGGCTGTACCTCATTCTTTCCGTCATCCGGGCAGAAGGCGCTCAGCTCGTACTCTCGTAAATCCCCGGCCAGACGGCTGGCACGGGTCCGGGAACCGGACAGCAGAACCACCCGGTATTTTTCCTTTTTCCAGCGGGTCAAATCCTTGATCAGCAGTTCAAAACCGTTCTGGTAGGATCCGGCGCTCTTCACTGACAATGCATACTTCTTCTTCACTGTCATACCGGGCAGCTTCTGCTCCAGTCCCAACAGCAGCAGAGTCCTCCCGGTCATGGCCATGGAAAGCGCCGCTTTGGCCGAAAACAGAAAATCCACCTGTCCAGGCAGAAGATAACCGCTCTCCAGACGGTGAGACATGCTCTCCCGGAATTCTGCCTCCACTACCTCCGCCTTTTCCTTCAGACGCAGCGGCTCATCCAGAAAAATCGTCAGATCCTCCTTCGGGAAATACTGCAGGAAGGATACGGTTTCCTTGCAGAAATAGCGGATATAGCTGCCCAGACCGTGCACACGGAAGCCCTCCTTTAAGCCTTCCAGCGTCTCCCGGACCGAGGAATCGATCCGGTATGCCTCCTCTGTCTTCATCTGATCCCGCAGCGATTTCACATATTTTTTCTGTTCTTTCTCGATGGCGGCAATTCCCCGGGTAATATCCTCTCCGGAAAGCACCATCTCCGTTGCCGGATAGATCACCGCTTCCTCCGCCTGCTCGATGGAGCGCTGACTCTCCGGATCAAAGGTGCGGATGGAATCAATCTCATCTCCCCACAGCTCAATTCTCCAGGGAACCTCCTCCGTCAGCGGAAAAATATCGATGATACCGCCGCGGACAGAGAACTGGCCGCTGCCGTCCACCTGCGCTACCTTCTCGTATCCCATCCGCACCAGAGCCGATGTCATCTTTTCAATATCCAGAACCTCGCCGCTCTCCAGCCGAAGACAATGGGAGGTGAGCTTCTCCATCGGAAGAAGATGATCCATCAGTCCGTCAATGGTCGTGATAATCACACCGCCCTTCTCTTCGGCCAGCAGCCGCATCACCTGCATCCGCTGCCTTGTCAGCAGATTTCCGTGAATATCGGAGCTGTAAAACAGAAGATCTCTGGCCGGATACAGCCACGCCTCCGGATCAAAGCAGCGATAATCCTCATAGAGCTCCCTTGCACGCTGATCATCATAGGTCACAATCAGCTTCCAGCGCGTCACATCGGAAAGTTCTGAGAGCAGATGGGCCTTCTGGGAATCCATACAGCCGCTGACAAGAAGCGGACCGTTCCCCCGCTCCAGATCCCGTTTCATATCCTGATATTCGATTAATTCTTCCAGTGGATTTGCAAATATACCAGCCATAGTTTTCCTCTCCGCCCCGTTTTCCTCTCCGCTCTGCCTTTCCTTTATTCTATCTCTTTTTGCACGCTTTCATCCGTCTGCGGCTCTGCACTCTGAGACTGCTTCGCCGCCCGCCGTCTTGCCGCCCGCTCTTCCTTCACCTTCGCCTGGCGTTCCTTCGTCTCGCCCCGGGCTGCGCCGTTAAAATGGTTCATGGCCGCATCCACGCCTTCCGTGATCATGGACACCACTGCTGCCGCACCATCCTGAAAAGCCTGCTGCATCATCGGCTGCTCTTCTTTCAAAAAATGCCCCAGCACATAATCCGCCAGATCCATCTGCGCCGGTTTTTCTCCCACACCGACCCGAACTCTGGCAAATTCCTGCGTTCCCAGATGAGCAATGATATTTTTGATTCCGTTATGGCCTCCGGCGCTTCCTTTTTTCCGAATTCGTAAATTCCCCGGTTCCAGGCTGATATCATCATAAATGACGATGAATTCCGACGGATCCACTTTATAATAATCCATTACCGAACGAATGCATTCCCCGCTCAGGTTCATATAGGTCTGCGGCTTGACCAGAATGACCTTCTGCCCCTCAACGACACCCTTTCCGATCAGCCCTTTGTGAGCCTTCTCCTTTACCTCGATATGATACTTCTCTGCCAGCTGATCCAACGTCATAAATCCAACATTATGACGGCTCCCTTCATACTGTTTCCCCGGATTCCCCAGTCCTGCTATAATATACATAGATTAAAATCTCCTTATTCTTCAGACACGCCTTTAAGCGTTAGATCCCGCTTTCCCGGGGTCTAACGCTCACGCTGTTTTCTTATTCTATCAGGCTTTTCCCCGGCTGTAAAGGCACTTTTCAGCCGGAAATCGTCTCCATCTGTTTTTGATATATTTTAATGAAATAAATCACCTCTGCCAGTCCCGTGATACTCCAGGAAAAGATATAGAGCAGATACAGGGACGGTATTGTACGAAACCAGGCAAACACCGTATAGATCCAGATGACCCGGAAGACACAGGAGCCCAGCAGCACAATGATCGTAGGAACCACACTTTTTCCCAGTGCCCGGGAAGCGGAGATGCTGCAGTCCATCACTGCTGACATAGCGTAGGAAAAGCCCATAATCTGTAGACGCTGCATGCCCGCCGCTGCCACCTCCTGATCTCCGGTAAACAGAGAAAGGAACTGTTTTCCAAATAAAAGAAACAAACCTCCTGCCAGCGCACCGACTCCAAAGGAATAGGCTAAGCTCCACAAATAGCTTTTTCGTACCCGTTCCCGGTTGCCCGCACCGTAATTCTGCCCCATGAAGCTGCCGCAGGCTGTATAAAAAGCCGCCATAATATCAAAGACCAGACCATCGGCGTTGGCCGCCGCTGCGTTGCCTGCCACCATCACGGCGCTGAAGGAATTGACCGCTGCCTGAATACACATATTGGCAAAATGGAAAATAATATTCTGCAGACCGGCCGGGATGCCGATATGAACAATCGCCTTCAGCTTTACCGGATGAATCCGCAACTCTGAAAGACACAGGCCATACTCCTCTCTGCTCCGAAACAGTGCTGCTGCGATCAGAACCGCCGACAGATACTGTGCAATCACACTGGCAATTGCCACTCCGGCCACATCCATATGAAAAACAATGACCAGAATCAGATTCAGTACAATATTGACCACTCCCGCGGCAGAAAGATAGTACAGAGGCCGCCTGGTATCCCCCGCCGCACTGAACACCGCATTGCCGAAGTTATATACCGCCAGTGCCGGCATTCCCAGAAAATAAATGGAAATATATAAGACCGCGCCATCCATCAGCTCCGTTCTGGTATGTAAAAGCACCAGAATCCATCTGCCCAGTCCAATACCGACTGCCAGAAGAAGAATACCGGTCAGCAAAGAAAATACTGCCGCCGTATGCACTGCCTCCCGTAAGTTCTTCCGGTCCCTGGCCCCCAGGAACCGGGCCGTCAGTACATTGATGCCTCCGGCCAGTCCAATTAAAAATCCGGTAAACATATTAATCATGGTTGTCGTAGAGCCCACTGAACCCAGAGCCATCGAGCCGGCAAACCTGCCTACCACAGCCACATCCACCATATTAAATAAAATCTGAAGTACATTGGACAGCATCAGCGGCACACTGAAGCACAGTATCTGTCCTGCCAGTGAGCCGCTGGTCAAATCCCTTTTATTTTGTTCCATGTTTCTCCTGTCTTACATCAATGTTTATTGTACTACTGCTGGTACTGCCATCAAAGCACCATCAGAAGTGTTCCTGCTGTGATTAGAATCGCTCCGGCCACAGATTTCACCGTAAAGCTCTCATGCAGGAAAAGGTACGCCAACACCAGCGTAATCACCACGCTCAGCTTATCTACCGGAACCACCTTGGACGCATCCCCAATCTGCAGCGCACGGTAATAGCACAGCCAGGATGCCCCGGTCGCCAGTCCTGATAAAATCAGAAAAACCCAGCTTTTTCTGCTGATGGCAGAGATTCCCCCCTGCGCACTCGTAAGAAAAACCATGCCCCAGGCCATGAGAAGCACCACCACGGTACGAAGTGCCGTCGCGAGATTAGAATTCACTCCCTCGATTCCAACCTTCGCCAGAATTGAAGTAAGCGCCGCAAACACGGCAGAAAGAAGTGCAAACACAAACCACATAACTCCATCCCCCATCTTTTGTATTCGTTCCTACAGCATAGCACAGGAAGAACGGAACTGCAATGACTTTGTGGAAGCGAATTCCAGCAAAAACTTCTCGACTTTTCCCAAACGGTATGTTAGACTTATTTTGTTGTGCTTATATAAGTTCATAATCGGATGAACGTTTCTACCAACTACCGGAATAGTTGACTATGAGCAGTATTGCTGCCTTTCTATTCCGCAGTTGGTTTTATTTTTATAAGGAGGTTTCACATGACAGATACGAAACTTATGACAGGAAATCAGGCTGATGTTATCATCATCGGTGCGGGACCATCCGGCATCTTCTGTGCCTATGAATTAATCAAGGAAAAACCCGACTTAAAGATTCTCATGATCGAAAAGGGGCGGCCCATTGAAAAGCGTGTCTGCCCGAAGCGTACCACCAGAGTCTGCGTCGGCTGCAAGCCCTGTTCCATCACCACCGGTTTTGCCGGGGCGGGCGCATTCTCCGACGGCAAGCTCTCGCTGTCCCCCGATGTGGGCGGCAATCTTCCGGAGATTCTCGGCTACGACAAGGCCAGGGAGCTGATTCAGGAATCCGACAATATCTATCTGAAATTCGGGGCTGATACCAATGTCTACGGAATCGACAAGCAAAAAGAGCTTCGGGAGATCCGCCGCAAAGCGATTGGCGCCAATTTAAAGCTGATCGAATGTCCCATCCGTCACTTAGGGACGGAAGAAGGCTACAAAATCTACACCCGTCTGCAGCATCATCTGGAGAAACAGGGGGTGCAGATGATCTTCAACACCATGGTAGATAATATTCTCATCGAGGGTGACACTGCGAAGGGTGTCGTGACCGATCACGGTGACACCTTCTACGCAAAGGAAATCATCGCCGCCATCGGTCGGGAAGGCTCTGACTGGTTCAGCCACATCTGCGGCGAGCACGGCATTGAGACGGAAGTAGGAACCGTAGATATCGGTGTACGCGTAGAAGTCCGGGACGAGGTCATGGAATTTTTAAATAAGAACCTCTATGAAGCCAAGCTGGTATATTATACGCCAACCTTCGATGACAAGGTTCGGACCTTCTGCACCAATCCGTCCGGCGAAGTGGCAACCGAATACTACGAAAACGGCCTGGCAGTGGTCAACGGCCACGCCTACAAATCGCAGGAATACAAAACAAACAACACCAACTTTGCCCTTCTGGTGTCCAAAAACTTTACCAAGCCCTTCAAGACACCCATTGAATACGGCAAACACATCGCCCAGTTAAGCAACATGCTCTGTGACGGAAAGATTCTGGTACAGACCTTTGGTGACTTCCAGCGGGGACGCCGTACCACCGAAGAACGTCTCTGCCGCAACAACTTAATCCCCACCTTAAAGGACGCGGTTCCCGGCGACTTATCTCTGGTGCTTCCCCACCGGATTATGGTAGACATCAAAGAGATGATTCTCGCCCTGGACAAGGTAACCCCGGGAATCGCCAGCGACGAGACACTTCTCTACGGTGTGGAGGTGAAATTCTACTCCAACAAGGTAGTGGTCAATAAGGACTTTGAAACCAGTATCCACGGTCTTCGCGCCATCGGTGACGGCGCTTCCGTGACCAGAGGACTCCAGCAGGCCTCCGCCAACGGCATCAGCGTGGCACGGAGTATCCTGACCACCCTACAGTAAGCCTTCACCAATGATTACAACACAACAAAAAAGAGAGACAAGGCGTTCTGCTCTGCCCTGTCTCTCTTTTTTGTGTCCCGCTTTTTTACTGCTTCAGCACCTCAATTGCCTTCTGCAGCTGATTATCCTTCTCCTCCGGTATCACCGGCATTCTGGCTGCTTCTTCGTCCAGCTCCACCTCGATGTCCGGCTCGATTCCCTTCTCGTGGATATCATGGCCGTTGGGTGTATAGTAATGGTTGGTAGTCAGCTTAACCGCACTGCCGTCGGACAGCGGGAACAGCGTCTGAACAATTCCTTTTCCGAAGGTTTTGGTTCCTACAATGGTCGCCGCTTTGTAATCCTTCATGGCACCGGTAAATACCTCCGCCGCGCTGGCAGAATTGCCGTTTACCAGCACCACCATGGGCAGATCCAGGCTGTGGCCGTCCTCAGCCTTATAAACCTCTTCCTTTTCCTTCTTATCCTTGACCGTCAGGATGCGGCCCCCGTCCTCCACAATGTAATCCACCATGGAAACTACCGTGGTCAGCTCTCCTCCGGGGTTATCCCGCAGATCCACAATCAGCTTCTTCATTCCCTGACTCTGCAGTTCTTCAATCTTACCGGTAAACTGCGATCCCGTCACTTTGTCAAACTCCATGACGGAAATATAGCCTATCTCCCCATCCAGCATTTTTCCGGAAACCGTCTGTACATCAATCGGACTTCTGGTTACCGTCAGATCCACATATTCATCCTCTTCTTCCCGGTAAACCGTAATTGCCACGTCAGTGCCTTCTTTTCCTTTGACATAGTTGTTAACGATCAGCGTCAGATCCATCCCTGTCACTTCTGTGCCGTCCACCTTATAGATCATATCTCCCGGAAGAATCCCCGCCTTCTCGGCAGGGCTGTCCTCAAATACCCGGATAATAGTACAGATTCCTGTCGTCACATCCTGGGATACCAGCGCCCCGATTCCGCAATAGGAGCCGTTGGTCTCGTCCAGAAAGCTGGCCAGCTCCTCCGGCGTATAATAAGCGGCATAGCGGTCATTCAATCCGGATAAAAAGCCCCGGTAGATACCGGCTTCCTCCTTTGATACCTCCGCCTTTTCCTCAAACAGATAATTCTGACTTACCATGTCCTGCAACTGGGTCAGCTTCTCGCTGATTCGGTCCAAATCCAGTGTTTCCGCTTCCCCGGCAGGTTCTTCTCCCTGCTGGGCCTGCACCTGCACCTGATTATCTATCACTCTGCGTCCAAACATATAAATTCCGGCGGACGCTCCCACCGTTACCAGACAGGCAAAGGCCGTTACCAGTACGCCGACCATCACGCCTCTCCAGAATTTGTTTTTATTATCCATCTTTCCTGCCTCCTGATTTTACCCGTTTCCGCAGCTTCCCTTTCTCTACGGACTCACATACTTGGAAGGATTCACATATGTTCCGTTCTGGCGAATGCCAAAATGAAGATGAGGTCCCGTAGAATAGCCGGTGGAACCCACCTTGGCAATCACGTCTCCCTGTTTTACCGTATCCCCGACAGATACCAGCAGCTTGGAGCAATGCATATACACCGTGGATACCCCGCCGCCGTGATTAATCATCACATAATTTCCGGCCGAGTAGCTATATGTAGCGATCGTAACGGTTCCTCCGGCTGCAGCCACGATATTGCTTCCGCTGGATGCACCGATATCGATCCCCTTGTGATTACTGGATGCCCCTTCCGTCGGTGACTCCCGATCTCCGAAGCCGGAGGTGATCCGGCTGCTGGCCGGACAGGGCCATATAAATTTAATATTCCCCAGGCTGACTGTATTATACGTCTTCCCGGCAGTCTCTGCCTTCTTCCTGGCTTCCTCCTCCTGGCGTTTTATCTCCGCCTCAATCTTTTTGATCTGATCCTCCTGCGCTTTGATATCCTTCTCATAAGCTTCTGCCTGCGCCGTCTTCTCTCCAATCTGGGCATTTACCTTCTGAAGCTCTGCCGTCTTCTCCTCCGCCAGCTTCTGTACCGAAGCCTGCTTGGCCTTGGTACTCTCCTGAAGAGTTACCAGCTCTTTCTTTTCCGCTTCCAGCTGCTCCTTATCTCTGGCAATTCCTTCCTTGACCGCCGCATATTCCTCCAGCATCCTCCGATCGTACTCGGAAATCTTGGCAATATATTCCGCCCGGTTCAGAAGCTCCGCCATGGACTTTGACTGGAGCAGCAGATCCAGAAAGCTGGAATCCCCTTTTTCATACATATATTTGATCCGAAGCTTCATCGCTTCATACTGCTTCTGCTCCGTCTCTCCGGCTTCCTCCAACCGTACTGATGTCTCCTGAATTCTGGCTTCTTTCGTGGATATTTCTCCCTCCAACCGGGAAATCTCCGTATTTAACCCATCCAGCTGCGAGTCCAGCGAACGGACATATTTTTCCGTATCACTCTTTAAACCTTCCAGTTCCCGGATGGCCGCTTCTGTCTTCTTTTTCTCTTCCTCCAAAGAAGAGATTTTCCCCTTGGCCGCATCCACATCCTTTTTCGTGGCACCATACACCGGTGCTACTGTCAGAGCCGCCAGAAGAAGTGCCAGAAGGAGCCTTCCTCCTGCTGCTTTTTTCTTCATGTTATTCTTCCCCAAACTCCTTTATCCGTATTGCGCACTGCAGCCTGCAGCCGCATGTTCTGTATTCTCCCGATATTACACTCTCAGCTGCTTTCGAATCGTAAAGAAGCTGACCGTAAAACCGATTCCCACGCCGAGAAGCATCGCCACTCCTGTCATATAAGGGAAGACCACCTGAATCGGGAGAAATTCAATGATATTGGACAAAATATTGAATTTCTCCATCATATATACCACCGCATTCCGGTACAGAAAATAGATACCGGTCAGCGGAATCAGAGCGCCGGCCAGTCCGATCATTACACCTTCAACAATAAACGGCGCACGAATCATGAAATTCGTTGCCCCGATCAGACGCATGATCCGGTTCTCATCTCTGCGGAATGCAGCTGCCGTGGAGATCGTATTGCTGATTAAAAACACCGCCACCGCCAACAGAATACCGATAATCACCACAGAAAGCAGTCCCAGCATTTTGTTAAAGCTGGACAGACCTGCCGCTGTATCATTGGAATAATTTATCTTTCGAATCTCCGGAATCGTCTGCAGCCAGCTGACCATCCTGCTCTGATCCGAAATATCCTTTAAATAAATCTCATAGGAAGCCGAGCCGGCCAGGGGATTGTCGTCAGCAAATCCGGCAGCCAATTCTTCCGAATCTTTAAAATATTCTTTCTGGAAATTCTCCCAGGCGGCTTCGGCAGAGATATAATCCGCTTCTTTTACCTCGCTTCTGGCCCGGATAGTATCTCCAATCTCCAGAATCCTTTCCTCCGGCAATGTCTCATCAAAAAACACGGTAATTCCCACGGTTGTTTCCGCCTTCTGCACCATATGCTGTACGTTGGCTACCAGCGCAAAAAACAGACAGAACAAAAAAATACATGCGGAAATGGTCGCCGTCGACGCCAGGGAAAACCAGATATTCCGAACGATATTTTTCATGCCCTCCCTCAGGCAATAAAAAAAAGTGCTAATCCTCATGCTTCTTACCGCCCTTTTCTCTTTCTTCCTTCAGCACACCGTGATCCAGCGTGATCACCCGCTTTCTCATCTGCTTTACGATCTCCTGGCTGTGGGTCACCACCAGCACGGTGGTTCCCCGCCGGTTAATCTCCTCCAGCAGTGCCATGATCTCCATGGAATTATGGGCATCCAGGTTTCCGGTAGGCTCATCCGCCAGAAGAATCTCCGGTGAATTGATCAATGCTCTTGCAATCGCCACCCGCTGCTGCTCACCGCCGGAGAGCTGTTTCGGATAACACTTATACTTTGAAGAAAGTCCGACCATGCGCAGCATCTCCGGCACATTTTCCTTGATCGTACGTGTCGGCACACCAATCACCCGCTGGGCAAAGGCCACATTTTCATAAACCGTTTTGTCCTTCAGAAGGCGGAAATCCTGGAATACAACTCCCAGACGGCGCCGGTACTTCGGTACATATCTCCGGGGCATCTTGCCCAGATCCATGTCGTTGACCACAATCTTTCCGGAAGTCGGCTCTACTTCCTTCAGTAAAAGCTTCAGCAGCGTTGATTTGCCGGACCCGCTGCGGCCCATGATGAAGACAAATTCCCCATCTTCAATCGAAATATCGATATTGCGCAGGGCACGGGTGCCCGTTTTATAAGTCATGCTGAGATCCGTTATCTCTATCATACGTGTTTCCTCAATTATAATACAAAGTGCTGCGGTACAAGGCATAGAGCACCTGTACCACAGCATTACTCATTTCTGCTTATCTCTTTTTCAATGAAACTGCTTTCATCAATAATCCATCGTTTCCATATATTTCATGTATTTTACAACCATCAGAGCAATCTTGAAGGTAATGGCATCTTCAAAAACTCTCAGATCCAGGCCGGTGCTCTTCTGCAGCTTGTCCAGACGATACACCAGTGTATTTCGATGGATATAAAGCTGGCGGGAGGTCTCGGATACATTCAGGCTGTTCTCAAAGAACTTATTAATCGTTGTCAGCGTCTCCTCGTCAAATTCATCGGGAGATTTGCCATCGAAGATCTCCTTGATGAACATCCGACACAACGGCAGCGGCAGCTGATAGATCAGACGGCCGATACCCAGCTTACTGTAAGCAACCACATTCTTGGTGCTGTAGAAAATCTTACCTACATCCAGCGCCATCTTGGCTTCCTTATAGGATCGGGAAACATCCTTAATCTCATTCACGATGGTACCAAAGGCTACATTGACTCTGGTCAGCGCCTCCGTATTCAGCATATCCACGATCATACAGGCAGTCTTCTCCAGATCATCGTAGGTTTCTCCTACCTTCACTTCCTTCACCAGAATGATGTTCTTCTCATCCACCGCAGTAATAAAGTCCTTGGTCTTCGCAGAGAAAAGACTACGCACGGTCTCCAGCGCATTCACATCTTTCTCATGCTGCGTCTCAATGATGAAAACCACCCGTTTTACGTTAGTCTCAATATGAAGCTTCTTGGCACGGTTATAAATATCCACCAGAAGCAGATTATCCAGAAGCAGGTTCTTAATAAAATTGTCCTTATCAAACCGCTCCTTATAGGCTACCAGCAGGTTCTGAATCTGGAACGCTGCCATCTTGCCCACCATGTATACATCATCGCTGCCGCCTCTGGCAAGCAGAATATATTCCAGCTGATGTTCATCGAATACCTTGAAAAATTGATATCCCTGAATTACCTGACTGTCCGCCGGAGAGTCTACGAAAGTCAGAATTGCACTCTCATACTCCTCTGCACCGGTAAATGTCGATGCCAGTATCTTCCCCTCTGTATCACATACACAGAGATCCACTCTCGTAATTCCTTTTAAGCCCTCAATATTTGTCTGGAGTATCTGATTCGAAATCATATTCTTCTCTCCTTTTCTCATATTTTCCCACTTATTATATTAATTCAAAAATTGAAAAAAAAAAAGGGGGGGAGCCGGAAAAAAATGATCTTTTTTTCCGGCTCCATTTATCAGAGGAGACTATTTTTCCAGAGATTCCACAATACTGTCGGCCAATGCCTCCAGCTCTGCCTCCTTATCCGGATGAAGAGCGGAAGCCAGAGACAGACGTTCATTCAATACTGTCATATTCTTTAACTGTTCATCTACAAATTTCTGCATCAAATCACCGGATAGATACCCAGATTAAAAGGCCTGCGGCTTAATCTCATTTTCCGCAAACTCCGACTGCTGTTCTTCCGCCCCAAACAGAATGGTCCGCAGATCCTTCGAACGAAGCTCTGTATCAATCAGCTTTTGAATACCTGACAGCTGCTCATGTGCCGTGCAGCTTCTCCTCTTCTTCCTGCACCACTCACAGGAATATCCCGGTGTCATACAGGAAGACAATAGAAAATTCAGCTCCAGTGCATTCAGTAAATCATACAGGCAAACTTCTGCGGAAGCGCCTCCTCCTCCGCCAGTTCCCCGGATATCCCTCTAACGAATCACCAGCCCTGTCTCTTTGTCAAAGAGATGGATCTTGTTTATATCCAATGCAAATTTCACAACATCGCCGGTTCCGGCTGCCGTCGCCGGATTGACTCTGGCCGAGCAGCTGCTGTCTCCAATATCAAAAGTTAAGAACGTTTCTTCACCCTGCATCTCACATGCAAGGATATCTGCCTTGATGGTACAATCGCCCGCCGATTCCACCGCATCCTTCTCCTCATGAATATCTTCCGGGCGGATCCCCAGAGTAATCTCCCTGTTAAGATATCCCTTTTCCTCCAGAAGCGTTGCCTTCTCCTCCGAAAGCGATATGACACTGCCGGCAAAGTTCAAGGTAACACCGGATGTTCCCTTCTCCGCCATGGCATCAATCAGGTTCATCTGCGGGCCTCCGATAAATCCTGCCACAAATTTGTTTTCCGGATAATTGTATAAATTCTGCGGCGAATCCACCTGCTGAATCGCACCATCCTTCATCACGACAATTCTGGCAGCCATTGCCATGGCCTCGGCCTGATCGTGGGTTACATAGATAATCGTGATACCCAGCTTCCGTTGCAGCGCGGCAAGCTCCATCCGCATCCGATCCTTCAGCTTCTCATCCAGATGGAACAGCGGCTCGTCCAGCAAAAGCACCTTCGGATTCCGTACAACAGCCCGTCCCATGGCAACTCTCTGTCTCTGATCGTCAGACAGCTGTTCCGGAGTCCGATCCATAAGCTGCGTCAGATCCAGATTTTCGGCCGTCTCATTCACCCGACACTCAATCTCATCCTCAGGAATTCTTCCAAGCTTCAACGCAAAAGACAGATTTTCTCTCACTGTCATCTGAGGATACAGGGTACAGTTCTGCAGCACCATCGCGATCTCTCTGTCTTTCGGGTCCACGTTGTTTACCAGCCTGCCGTCAATATACACTTCCCCGGAAGAGATATCCTCCAGACCCGCAATCATACGAAGAATCGTGGATTTTCCACAGCCGGACGGACCAACAAAAGCGATCAATTCTTTATCTTCAATCTCAAGATTAAAATCCTTTACTGCCTCAAAACCATTGGGATACTTTTTCCATACATGTTTCAGGGATAAACTTGCCATGTACGCATCTTCCTCCTATCTGTTTCTGCCAGATGCATCCGCATCCCGACTTCTTAACATAGTAACATGGCCGGAATCATCCGACCATGTTTTAAATAACCAAAAACCATTTTACATTTTGGCTATTTTGTATGCAGTAAAAAAAAGATGCTCAATATGTCAAATTCAAAGCCGCGTCCGATATCAGAATCCGTTTATATTTGTATGAATTCTCTCTTCAAAAATTAATTTTGTAAAAACTCCACAAACTTGTCCTGATACTTTTAGTAGAATCCTCTCAGGAAAAAAATGTCTTTGTGACTATTCCACAAAGGATTTCTTATTTTACAGCAATTGCTTCCATCTCCATCAGCACATCTTTGGGCAGTCTGGCCACTTCCACACAGGAGCGGGCCGGACAGTCTCCTTCAAAATATTTGGCGTAGATCGCATTGACCTTGCCAAAATCGTCCATTTCCTTAATGAACACCGTCGTTTTGATCACCTGATCCATCGAAGTACCTGCCGCTTCCAGCAGATTTTTGATATTGGTCATTACCTGCTCTGCCTGCGCCTCAATTCCCTCCGGAATCTCTCCGGTTGCCGGATTTACCGGAATCTGGCCGGAAGTAAATACGAATCCATTTACCTCGATTGCCTGAGAATAGGGGCCGATGGCGGCCGGCGCATTTTTTGTGCTGATTACTGTTTTCATCATGAACTCCTCCTTCATTCTTTCTGATGTTATCTCTTTTTCGTTATTTTCTGCGATCCGTGCGGCGGATGGATGTCTCTGTAATCTCAATCTTTCCTTCTTTTAACAGATGACCCACCGCACGCTTAAACGCATTTTTGCTTAAATGAAATTCCCGCTTGATTACCTCCGGGCTGACTCTGTCATTGAATGGCAGAATGCCGTCAAATTCATCGATTACCTTCAGAATGGCTTCCACATCCGAATTCATCTGCAGATAGGCTTTTTCCCGCAGACTGAGATCCAGCTTGCCGTCTTCCCGCACCTTGGTGACCCTTGCCCGCACCACTTCCCCCGGCTGGCACTTGGCGTATACCTCTTTTATGGGAATCAGACCGAAATATTTATCATCCACGGCCACAAAGACGCCCAGATTTTCATTGATTTCATATACCCTGGCAGTTACCCAGGCATCTTTCTGATATGGTGCATCACTGCTTAAATACGGATACACCTTCATTGTTGCCGCCAGACGGCCGCTCTTATCCACATAGAGAGCTACCAGGCATTCCTCTCCGGCTCTCACCTTATGATTCTGCTCCTTAAACGGAAGCAGCAGATCCTTCTCCAGTCCCATATCAAGAAACGCACCAATCTTTGCTACTTCCTTTACCTTCAGGACCGCAGTCCCGCCTACCTCCAGCTTTGGCTCCGCTACAGTCGCAATCAGGCGATCCTCCGAATCCTTATAGATAAATACAGTCAGCCTGTCTCCCAGCTTTGTTCCCTCCGGAACCTGCTTTCTAGGAAGAAGCACAGCTGCCGTATCATTCTTTTTTTCACCCAGGTAAACGCCAAATTCTTTTTCTCTTACTACTTCCAGTTCCTGTCTTTTTCCCAATGTAATCATGTCATTCGTCCTCTCTTTTCTCTGCCAGCCAAATATTGGCGTGAATTCCTCCCTCCGGATCCTGTAAAGAAACCACATATCCTTCCGGAGTCTTCCCAATCTTTGGAATCATCTGATCTCCCAGCACCGCTGCTTTTTTGTATTCCGCCCGCAGCTCGCCGATGGAAAACCGGCCGGGCAGGAGCTCTCTGGCAATGGCCACATACTGGGCATTATTTACATGCAGGTTGGTATCCAGATGGTGACGCTGCACCGTCACCGGGTCCGCCTCCCATATCTGCTCCGGAAGAAGAATCTTCTTTGGTGCCGGCGGAAGGGAAAGTGCCTTTTCTTCTCCATAGCCCCGAATCTCATCCTCCGTTACACGGGCCGGACAGCCCTTCTCTAAATCATAAAAAAACCAGGTGGAATCTGCCCGAACCAGATAATTCCCCTCCGGATCCGTGATCGTAAAATTCCGGTATCCGTAGATTCCTTTAAACCCGTGCGGCCAGGTGGAGATCCGAATCCGTTCCGCAAACCGCGGCTGCCGATCAATTACAATCTGCCAGGAGTTCAGCCACCAGGCTTTCTTCTTCTCCTCCAGATATCGGATCCCCAGCCCCAGATCCTCCGACTGAAAGGTGGAGCAGTCCTGTAGATAATTCATAATGCCGTTTACCGTAAGGCGGCCGTATTCATCCGTCTCACTGTAACGCACTCTGCTTTCAAATGTATACATAAGCTACCTCTCTTCAACCTGCCTTTCATTATATCCGATTCCGGCAGACTTGTCCACGATCCGTCAAAAAAACAATAGAAAACTCTGAGCAAATCTTTTTTTCTTTTTTTCTCATTTTTTTATTGACAAATTCAGAGTTCTGCCATATAATACAGATTGTTAATTTCATTGGGGTATCGCCAAATGGTAAGGCAACGGACTCTGACTCCGTCATTTCAAGGTTCGAATCCTTGTACCCCAGCTTAAAAAAGAGCATTTAGTTTGCCAACGGTGGCACAGCTGATGCTCTTTTTTATTTTCATTGAGCGAACCCCGCGATGCGAGTTTCGCTGCGGTTTCAACTCAATAAACCTCCATATGTTTGCGAAAAGAGCCCCGTCCGGATCCATCCCTCACAGTCCGGGCGGCGGCTCTTTTCATTTGCCGTATTATTTCTGAAATCGGTTTACCGTATAGATTCCTGCGCTTACCAGCGCCAGCGCTCCTAAATTCCGCAGGGAAAATGCCTGTCCTCCCTCGCCAAGCAGCAGCGCGGACAGAAGCACTCCCACCACCGGATTGGAGAAGCCATAGATGGAAACCCTGGAAACCGGATTATATTTCAAAAGAATTCCCCAGATGGTATAAGCTGCCGCCGACAAAAATGCCAGATAAAACAGCATAGCGAGCGCCGGCGCACTGCATCGGGTAAAGCAGCCGTCCATCAGAAGTCCTCCTGCCGACAGGGTAAGTCCTCCCACCAGAAACTGCCAACCGCTGAGCATCACCGGATCCGAGTTCTGGGAATACCTTTTAATCAGCACCGAAGAAAAGGCATAGGATAGCGCAGAGAGAAAGACAAAGCCCTCCCCCCGCAGGGAAAAGTTAAGATCCAATCCCTTTCCAGATAGATTTGCCAGTGCAACACCGGCAAAGCCCAGAAGGCAGCCTATCGTCTTCGGAGCGGTCAGCTTCTCCTGACGAAAGATCAGACTGGCCACCAGAATCGACAGCAGGCTGTTGCTTCCTACGATGATTGCTCCCTTCACTCCGGTCGTATGCGCCAGGCCAATATAAAAGAAAAAATACTGAACAGAAGTCTGTAGAAAGGATAAGCAGATAATCTTTCCCCACTCTGATCCCTTCGGCAGCAGTAACCTCCTCTGCAACAGGCTTCCGGCCAGAATTACCAGGATTCCTGCCATCGCAAAACGGGTTCCTGCAAACAGAATGACGGAACCGGTATCTTCCGAAGCGATGGCAAACAGCCGATAGCCGATTTTGATACAGGGAAATGCACTTCCCCAGAGAACACAGCAGAATACTGCCAGAACTCCGGTCACCGCCGGGTGAAAATATTCCTCTTTCTCTTCAGTCATCCCCTTATCTCCTCATCCCGCGAAGCAGCGTATAAATCAGCCAGATCAGAAGCAGCGGACCGGCAAAGCGAAGCACCAGAGCCATCAGGCCTCCTACCACCGTCAGCACACCGCTCAGTATGGCAACCAAAAGAAACATCACCGCGAAGGCCACCAGCCCTGCCAGAAGCTTCCAGTACCATTTGCTGAAATCAATATAGTGAATCTTCGGACCATTTTCATTCGAATAGCCCTGATCCGAACCGTATCCGCCGGTCCCATAGCTGCTCCCTCCGGCGTCAGAATAGCCGCCGGTCTCTCCTGCAGCCTCGCTGCTGTCAATGATTGTTCTGGCAATCAGGCGGGGACTTCCAATCTCCTCAATCACATCCTCCTCCCGGCGGCCGGACGCGGCCTCCTGGGAAATATAGGTGTCATAATACCTTACATTCTCCTGAATTACCGCTGCGGATACCTCTCCCTGCAGCGCATCCCTCAGTTCCTGTAAAAATTCTGTCTTTCTCATGTGTTATCTGTCTCTCCTCTAAATTCATGGCGTTTTAACGTACCCTCTCCTTTAAAACGCCCCGGCGGTATGCCTCCACCAGTTCCTTCAGATCCTCAATCCGGCCGGCCAGCTCCTTTCCCTCGTCGGTATCTGCCACCATGATCCTCTTCTGCATCTTCTCCACGATACTTACCTTCGGTGTTGGCTCATGCAGCGGATCAAAGGGCTTGTGCTCCGCCAGTGCCAGATGTCTGGAATTGAATATCAGTGTATAGCCGGCGATTCCCGTCCGGCTCTGATAAGCCTTGGACAGCCCGCCGTCAATAATAAACAGCTTTCCTCCTGCCTTGATCGGTGTCTCCCCATCTTTAATCTTCACCGGGACATGACCGTTGATGATATGGGAACCGCTGGTCGTCAGCCCGAATTCCGTCAGTATCCGATCGCAGTACTCTTCCTTAATGCTCAGCTTATAATAGGGATTCAGCTTCTCTTTCCGCACCGAGGCATCGTTAACAAAATAATTCTCAAAGGTTGTCATCTTATCCTTGCCAAACACCGGTGACTTGGCACCGCACCAGAGATACCACATAAAATCACGATGCTTTTCCTTCTCCGGCGCATCCTCCGGCAGGAAATAGGCCATCTGCACCCGCTGATCAATATAGTCCAGCAGTGCTTTGCCGGTATACAGTGTTCCATCCGCCTGAATCCCGTCGAATTCTCCCTTCTCCGTCATCGGAATACATCCATGGAACAAAAGGTTGGAATTGCAGCATTTATACATGCTTCCGTTGGAATACAGAAACCGGACATGCTTATGCAGCAGGGTATTGTGACAGAAGGACAGCTCCAGGGTATGAATCAGCTCCTCTTCCTCTTCGGTCAGCTTCAGCGGATCCTTCGGATCCACCGTCGGGAAATTCATATCCTCCATCGGATAAACTCTTCCGTCTATCTCCACGGTTCCCTTCTCAAAATCAATGGCCTTCAGAAGAATCCGATTCTCCATCCCATACTCCGGATGGCGCATAATAATCTGCCCCTCCAGCTTGAACTGAATCATCGCAATGGCTTTGTGCATCTTGGCCGCCAGTCCCGGATCCACCGCATCATAAATATTCTGATCCAAAAGCTTCGGCAGAAACAGGGTACAGGGATCCTTTTCGTATACCTGTGCCGCAAACATAGAGAGCGGGCGCAGATTGATTCCGTATCCGTCCTCCAGCACATCAAAGCTGTTGTAACTTAACGCGATCCGAAGCACATTGCAGATACAGGCCCGGTTTCCGGTGGCAGCACCCATCCAGGAAATATCGTGATTGCCCCACTGGATATCCACATCATGGAAATGCATCAGCTCTTCCATAATAATATCCGCTCTCGGCCCTCTGTCGAAAATATCTCCGATGATATGCAGGTTATCAATGGTAAGGTTCTGGATCAGATGGCAGAGCGCGATGATAAAATTATCCGCCACCTTAATATCAATAATCGTGTTGACAATCTCACTGTAATAGATTTTCTTATTGTCATCGTTGTAATCCACGTGGAGAAGTTCATCGATGACGTAGGCAAATTCCTCCGGCATCTTCTTTCTCACCTTGGAACGGGTATATTTGGAAGATACCTCCTTGCAAATCTGAACCAGACGATAGATTGCAATCTTCTGCCAATCCTCTGTATACCGATCCTGCTGACGCAGTTTGTTGATCATCCGTTCCGGATAATAGATCAGATTTGCCAGATGAATCTCATCTTCCTGTGAAATAATATGTCCGAAGGTTTCACGGATCTTTTCACGAATAATACCGGAAGAACTGCGCAGCAGATGAATAAATGCTTCATACTCTCCATGCAGATCACTGAAGAAATATTCCGTACCTTTCGGAAGACCACAGATCGATTTTAAATTAATAATCTCACTGGATGCCGCTTTAATCGTGGGATATTCCCTCGAAAGCAATTTTAAATAAGACAAATCTCTCATAAAAAAATCCCCCCAACTCCTCCGGAATTTCCGGTATTCGCCGTTCCGTCTGTCCACTGATTGATTTTCCGGCAAGTTTATAGTACCATAAGATTGCGTCGGTGTACAGAGGCGCAAAAGAAGAAAGAAAAAGAAAGAGGGACACTTCCCATGACAGATTACAGCCCGAATCAGAAGCTGCTTTACGTGTTCGGCACCGGCAATGCTGCCGTAACTCGCTGCTATAATACCTGTTTTGCCATCCGCTCCGGAGAAGAGTTTTTCATGGTAGACGCCGGCGGCGGCAATGGAATCCTGCGGATTCTGGATGATATGAAGGTACCCATGACCAGTATCCATCATATCTTTGTCACCCATGAACACACGGATCATATTCTTGGTATTGTATGGATGATCCGTATGATCGCCACTGCCATCCGAAAGGGAAGCTATGAAGGAGATCTGCACATCTACTGCCATGATGGTCTGACCGACACCATCCTGACTCTGGTCCGGCTGACCACCCAGAAGAAGTTTTACAGTCTTATCGGCGAACGGATTCACCTGATCCCGGTTTCTGACGGGGAGACCAGACAGATTCTGGATCTGAACCTCACCTTTTTTGATATCCACTCCACCAAAGCCCGCCAGTTCGGCTTTCTTGCTCTCTTTCCGGACGGAAGGAAGCTCTGCTGCGCCGGCGATGAGCCGCTGAACCCCTCCTGTGAAATCTATGCAGAAGGATGTGACTGGATGCTTCACGAAGCCTTCTGTCTCTATGCGGATCGGGAGAAATATCATCCCTATGAGAAACATCACAGCACCGTGAAGGATGCCTGTGAGCTGGCAGAGCGTCTCTCGGTAAAACAGCTGATTCTCTGGCATACCGAAGACAAAACCCTTCTCCGGCGCAAGGAGCTTTACACCGAAGAAGGGCAGTCTTATTATCACGGTTTTCTTCTGGTACCGGAGGATCAGGAGATTCTTCCTCTCTGATCCCGACATCAGAACTCATTTTTCTTCCGGCATCAGATGGAAAAAGGTCATGGTGGTTACCGCCAGTACCTGTTCCCTGTCATCAAAAACCTTACATTCACACACGGAAAAATTCTTTCCGTTTTTGATCTCATGGGCCTCGGCAATGAGCTTTTTCGTGTCTTTGCCGGCCCTCAGATAATTAATGGAGCCATTCACCGTCGGTACTCCATAATTCTGTCCTGTCACAGCCGCGGTTCCGGAGACCGTATCCGCCAGTGTAAACAGTACGCCCCCGTGAACGATTCCCAGTACATTCAGATGCCATGGCTCTACTTCAATCTCGCCTCTGGCATATCCTTTTCTGGCCTCCACAATCTTCAAACCGATCTTTTCCCGGAAATCCTCTCTCTTAGAGGCATCGGCCGGCTGATTTATCGAGGCATCCGCATAAGTTCCTTTCTTCTCTTTCTCACTCTCCATGAGATTCTTCACCTCTTTTTCCATTGTCCTTTTCCCTTTCTAAAAGCTTCTCATTTCCCGGCATAATCCGCCTCCTGTCCTCATACAATCGTAAAAGAGACTCTCATCCAGAATGACAGGGGGAACGGTCCGTTGAAACGAATTAAAATCATTATTTTTCTGGAAATCCTGACTGTTCTTCTGCTTCTCGGCCATTACGCCTTCCGAAGCAATCCCGCTTCACCGGCGGGTTTGGAGAACCAAACGGATTTTATCAAATGGGTGGACTTCACCGTTCCGCAGGAAGCGCTGACGCAGGCCTTCCGCATGGATGTCGCCACCTGCCAGCAGGAACCCCACTTAAACTGGGTGGATCTGCTGGCCTATCTGGGAGCCCGCTACGGCGGTGATTTCTCCCGCTACCGCTCCTCTGATTTAACACAGCTGGCAGAAAAAATAAAGGACGGTGCTTCTCTGGAGGAGCTGACCGGGAACCTGAAATATTATTCCTATTACCGGGAAGCCTACGGCGCTGTACTGGACGGAATGGTCGGCCTCTATGAAATTCAGATTCCGGAGTCCGAAGCTCCCGCTTTCGCCTTGTCCGATGCACAGATAAACGAAGGAGATCCCTCTCACAAGGAAACCACTGCAGAAGCCGAATCCATTCCGGAAACCGAAACCGTACCCGAAACCGAGAGCACTCCGGATGGTGACCGCAAGGTCTGGGTTACCAAATATGGCTTAAAGGCCTTTCATCCTCTGGCAAAAAACTTTCCCTACAGCCACTATGATGATTTCGGTGTGTCCCGCTCCTACGGCTACCGCAGGCAGCACCTGGGCCACGACATGATGGGACAGACCGGTACACCGGTTATCGCCGTAGAATCCGGCCGGGTCGAAGCCATCGGCTGGAATCAGTACGGCGGCTGGCGGCTGGGCATCCGCAGCTTTGACAAAAAGCGATACTATTATTATGCACATCTGAGGAAAAATTACCCCTATCAGAGTGTCCTGAAAGAAGGCAGCCTTGTCACCGCCGGAGATGTCATCGGTTATCTGGGCCGCACCGGCTACAGCACAACCGAAAATACCAATAATATTGATGAACCCCATCTTCATTTCGGTATGCAGCTGATCTTTGATGAATCCCAGAAAGAGGGAAACAATGAAATCTGGATCGACTGCTACGAGATCGTCAAGTTCTTAAGTGTCAACCGTTCCGAAACCGTGAAAAAAGAAGGAACCAAGGAATGGACCCGCGTCTACCAGATGAAGGATCCGGAAGTCGGAGAAATCACCCAGTAAGCTCTAGTCCAGCGGATGCAGAAACAAGCCGCTGCGCAGCTTCGGTTCAAACCAGGTGGATTTGGGCGGCATCAGCAGTCCCGCATCCGCCACCGCAAGAAGCTCTTCCATGGAAGTAGGAAACAGAGAAAAAGCTGCCCTCATATCCAGAGCACATCTTCTCTCCAGCTCCTGAGTGCCGCGGATTCCTCCGATAAAAGCAATCCGGTGATCAGTGCGCGGATCCATAATTCCCAGAATCGGTGCTAACAGTCCATTCTGCAGCAGGGACACATCCAGCCCCTTTACCGGATCGCTGCTCTTCAGCATCTCCTTAGCCTCCAGGGTATACCAGATTCCGTCCAGAAGCATACAGAACTGTCCCTTCTTTTTCGGGGTCTTCTCCCCATTTTGTTCCAGAATCGTAAAGTTCTCCTCTACTTTTTCCAGAAATTCTTCAGCAGTCAGACCGTTCAGATCCTTTACCACCCGATTGTACGGAAGAATCTGAAGCTCTTCGGCAGGAAACAGAACGGACAGAAAATAGTTAAATTCTTCGCTGTCGTCATAGTGGGGGTGCTCAGCCCGCCGTTTTAACGCCACCTTCACCGCAGATGCAGCACGATGATGGCCATCCGCAATATAGGTTGACGGGATGGCTGAAAATGCCTCGGTGATCTGACCGCACAATCCCGGATCTGCCAGACGAAATACCCGGTGTCTGACGCCATCCGGCGATACAAAATCGTAGAGAGCCTCCTGCTCTTCCCCCTGCTGTAACAGCTCTTTTAACCGGTCTTCAGAACGATAAGCCAGAAAGATCGGCCCGGTCTGGGTGTTAGTCACGTCCACATGGCGGATCCGATCCAGCTCTTTTTCTTCTCTTGTATTTTCATGTTTTTTAATCACATGGTTTACATAATCATCCACAGAGGAACAGGCAACCAGACCGGTCTGGACATGTCCTTCCCTTGTCAACTCGTAAAGATAATAGCAGCGTTCCGCTTCCCTCACAAAAATGCCATTTTTCTCCGCTTCTTTCAGCAGTTCCTTCGCTTTTTCATAGACTTGCGGCGCATACATATCCACCGAATCCGGAAAAGAGGTTTCCGCCCGGTCAATCTTAAGAAAAGACAGCGGCTCCCGCTCCACCTCTTTTTTCGCTTCCTCCCGGCTGTAGACATCATAAGGCAGTGCTGCCACCCGGGCCGCCGCTTTTTCCGACGGCCTTACGCAATAAAACGGTCGAATCAACGCCATTGTTTTCCCTCCATTTGTCAGACAAAATGCCGGGATAGCTGCGTCAGACTGCAGCATCCCGGCATTCTTTTTGGATTATTTGATCACACGTACCCGCAGAATACCCTTGATGGCATTCAGCTTCTGAAGTGTCAGATCATCAATATCGTTCTCCAGATCCAGCATGGTATACGCGTATTTCTCCTTGCTCTTGTTCATCATGTTGGCAATGTTCACATCCGTGGAAGCCAGGATGGAAGTAATCTGGCCAATCATGTTGGGAATATTCAGATGCAGCAGAGCAATTCGTCTGGCCGTTGTGCAGACACCCATATCGCAGGCCGGATAGTTCACGGAATTCCGGATATTTCCGTTCTCTAAGTAATCCATCAGCTCCTTCACCGCCATCACCGCACAGTTATCCTCGGACTCTGCTGTAGATGCGCCCAGATGCGGCGTACAGATGGTATTCTTCATCTTCATTACCTTCGGATTCGGGAAATCACTCACATAGCGCCGAACCTTGCCGGACTCCAGGGCCTCTGCCATATCATCATCATTGACCAGAAGATCTCTGGCGTAATTTAAGATTACCACGCCGTCCTTCATCTGATCCAGAGTAGATTTATTAATCATATTTCTGGTACTGTCCAGAAGCGGTACGTGAACGGTAATATAATCACAATCGTGATAGATGGTATCCACGGAAGTGATATGCTTTACGTCTCTGGACAGCATCCAGGCCGCATTGACAGAAATAAACGGATCATAACCGTATACCTCCATGCCCAGAGCTGCCGCCGCATTGGCCACCTCACAACCGATGGCTCCCAGGCCGATGACACCCAGCTTCTTTCCTTTGATCTCAGTTCCGGCAAAAGCCTTCTTCGCCTTTTCCATATCCTTGGAAATATTCAGATCATCTTCCTGCTCTCTGCACCACTTGATTCCACCGGCTACATCACGGGCAGCCAGAAGCATACCGGCAATTGCCAGCTCCTTCACGCCATTGGCATTGGCCCCCGGCGTGTTAAACACTACGATTCCCCGCTCCGCACAGGCATCCAGCGGAATATTGTTCACACCGGCGCCGGCTCTGGCGATCGCCCGCAGTCCTTCCGGGAACTCCATCTCGTGCATGGATGCACTTCTGACCAGAATTCCGTCTGCCTCTGCCAGCTTATCCGTCATCTCATAATTTTCCGTAAACAAACCGGTCCCCAACTTGGAAATCGGATTGAGGCAATGTATCTTTCTCATGACTCTTTTACGACTCCTTATTTCGTATGTTTTTTCTCGAATTCACGCATGAACTCCACCAGCTTCTCTACACCCTCGATCGGCATCGCATTGTAGATGCTGGCTCTCATACCGCCAACAGTACGATGGCCCTTTAAATTCACAAGACCTGCCTCCTTGGCTTCCTTCACAAACAGAGCATCCAGATCCTCATCTCCTGTCACAAACGGTACATTCATCAGAGAACGATCCTTTTTCTCCACGGTTCCCTTAAACAGCTTGCTTTCATCCAGAAAATCATAGAGAAGCTTAGCCTTCTTCTCGTTGCGCTCCTTCATCACTTCCAGACCGCCCATCTTCTTTAACCATTTGAATACCTTACCGCACATATAGATCGTATAGGTCGGCGGTGTATTATGCAGAGAACCGCTCTCCGCATACGTTTTATAGCGAAGCATGGTTGGAGTTCCCGGAAGAACATCATCGGTAATCAGATCCTCCCGGACAATAGCGATAGCCATACCGGCCGGCCCCACATTCTTCTGAACGCCGCCCCACAGAATACCAAACTTGCTGACATCAATGGGTTCAGACAGGAAGCAGGAAGAAATATCGGCTACCAATGGTTTGCCCTTCGTATTGGGCAGTTCATGATATACGGTGCCGTAAATGGTATTATTCAGGCAGATATATACATAATCCGCATTCTCATCAATAGGAAGATCCGAGCAATCCGGAATATAGGAAAAGGTCTTATCTGCACTGGACGCAACTGCATTGGCGGTGCCAAACAGCTGTGCCTCCTGCCAAGCCTTCTTGGCCCACTGACCGGTGATAATATAATCTCCGACCTTATTTTTAAATAAATTCATGGGAACCATGGCAAACTGCACGTGGCCGCCTCCCTGAATAAACAATACTTTATAGTTATCCGGAATATTCATCAATTCACGCAGATCCTTCTCTGCTTCATCAATAATATTCTGAAAATCCTTTGAGCGATGGCTCATCTCCATCACGGACATACCGGTACCGTTATAGTCCATCATCTCCTGCTGTGCTTCCAGAAGCACCTCTTCCGGGAGCACAGCCGGACCTGCCGAAAAATTATAGACTCTGCTCATAGATTGTTCCTCCTCACATTTACATCTGTTCTATCCGTAAATCAATTTCATCAAAGGCATCTTCGATGGGTTTTCCTGCCGGAACCATCGGAAATACCTTATCATCACTGCCAATCTGACAGTCAATGACCACCGGAATATTTAAACTGATCGCTTCACGAAGCACCGGTTCAAAATCTTCCTTCTTTGTCACGCGGTAGGCTTTCGCTCCCAGTCCCTCCGAAACCTTCACGAAATCCACCTGATCATAAAGCTCTGTCTGTGAGTAACGCTTTCCATAGAAAAGTGTCTGCCACTGACGCACCATACCCAGAACATGGTTATTGAAAATTACCTGGATCACAGGAATGTTATACCGGGTTGCTGTCGCAATCTCGTTCATATTCATACGGAAGCAGCCATCGCCTCCGATGTTGATGACGGTCTTATCCTTACAGCCCATCTTGGCTCCGATGGCAGCACCCAGGCCATAGCCCATGGTTCCCAAACCGCCGGAGGTAAGAAGTTGTCTCGGTCTCTTATATTTATAATATTGCGCTGCCCACATCTGGTGCTGTCCCACATCCGTACTGATGATGGCATCACCGCCTGTCACCTCATAAATCTTTTCCATGATAAACGGACCGGTCAGCAGCTCTTTATTGTACCGCAGCGGATACATATCCTTTAAGCGGTCAATATGGCTCAGCCATTCCTCATGGTTCATCGGATCCAGACGGGCATTTAACTTCCGCAGGATCACCTTGGCATCTCCGATGATGCTGGCATGGGTTCGGATATTTTTGTTAATCTCCGCCGGATCCACATCGATCTGAAGAATCTTTGCATGGGAAGCAAAACGGGAAGCATCTCCCACCACACGGTCACTGAACCGGGCGCCCACGACGATCAGCAAATCACACTCTGCCACACCAAAGTTGGAGGTTTTCGTTCCATGCATACCGATCATGCCGGTATACAATTCATCGGTTCCGTCAAACGCGCCCTTACCCATCAGGCTGTCTGCCACGGGTGCCTGAATCTTATGGGCAAATGCAGAAAGCTCCTCTGCCGCCTCTGCCGCAACCGCTCCGCCGCCCACAAAGATAAATGGTTTCCGTGAGGCCTTGATCATGGAGATAGCCTGCTCCATATCCTCTTCCGTAATGGTGTCACTCTGGCGCTTAATCTCCTCCGGCTCCTGATACTCATACTCGCAGGTGGCTGCCGTCACATCTTTGGTAATATCCACCAGCACCGGACCGGGACGCCCGCTCTTGGCAATGGTAAATGCCCGGCGGATCACAGGGGCCAGACGGGTAACATCCTTCACAATAAAATTATATTTCGTAATCGGCATCGTTACGCCAAGAATATCGATCTCCTGAAAGCTGTCTTTTCCCAACAGCTTCGTGGTAACGTTACAGGTAATGGCCACCATCGGGATGGAATCCAGATTCGCCGTCGCGATGCCGGTTACCAGATTTGTTGCTCCGGGACCGGAGGTTGCCAGACACACTCCTACCTTACCGGTTGCTCTCGCGTAACCGTCCGCCGCATGGGAAGCTCCCTGCTCATGGGAGGTCAGAATGTGGGTAATCTCATCCTGATGCTTATAAAGTGCATCATAAATATTCAAAATCGCTCCGCCCGGATAGCCAAATACGGTATCCACGCCCTGCTCCTTCAAACACTCAATGACAATTTCTGCTCCTGTCAAAGTTTTCATCTTTATCCTGCTTTCTATTATTTCTTCGGAAGCTCCAGAACCGCACCGCGGTTTCCGCTGGTTACCAGAGACGCATATCTTGCCAGATATCCGCTGGTGATCTGCGGGGTTCTCGGCTGCCATTTCTTTCTTCTCTCTTCCATCTCTTCCTCTGATACCAGAACATTCAGAGAATTGTTGTTGATATCGATGGAAATGATATCGCCCTCTTCTACCAGCGCGATCGGACCGCCAACAGCTGCTTCCGGAGAAACATGACCGATGGACGCACCTCTGGACGCACCGGAGAACCGGCCGTCGGTAATCAGCGCTACGGTAGAGCCAAGGCCCATACCGGCGATGGCGGAGGTCGGATTCAGCATCTCTCTCATGCCCGGGCCGCCCTTCGGTCCCTCATAGCGAATGACAACCACATCACCTGCCACAATCTTGCCGCCCTTGATCGCCGCAATCGCATCTTCCTCGCAGTCAAAGACGCGGGCCGGACCTTCATGCTTCAGCATCTCCGGTGCTACCGCAGAACGTTTTACAACAGCGGTATCCGGTGCCAAGTTACCCTTTAATACGGCGATACCGCCGGTCTGGCTGTAAGGATTCTCAATCGGACGAATGACCTCCGGATCTTTATTGACACAATTCTTAATGTTTTCGCCTACCGTCTTTCCGGTTACGGTAATGCAGTCCAGATTCAGAAGGCCTTTTCTGGACAGCTCATTCATCACCGCATATACACCGCCTGCCTCATTTAAATCCTCCATGTAGGTCGGACCAGCCGGTGCCAGATGGCATAAATTCGGGGTCTTTGCACTCATCTCATTGACCAGCTCCATATTCAGATCCACACCGGCCTCGTGCGCAATCGCCGGGAGGTGAAGCATACTGTTGGTGGAGCAGCCCAGTGCCATATCCACGGTCAGTGCATTTAAAAAGGCTTCTTTAGTCATAATATCTCTCGGACGGATGTTCTTCTCCAGCATCTCCATTACCTTCATACCGGCATGCTTTGCCAGCTTGATACGCTCGGAATATACCGCCGGAATGGTTCCGTTACCCTGTAAGCCCATGCCCAGAGCTTCGGTTAAGCAGTTCATGCTGTTGGCGGTATACATACCGGAACAGGAACCACAGGTCGGGCAGACCTTATTCTCAAACTCTTTTACATCTTCCTCTGACATAGTGCCTGCCGCATAGGAACCGACAGCCTCAAACATACTGGAAAGGCTTCTCTTTCTCCCCTTCACATGACCGGCCAGCATCGGACCGCCGCTGACAAATACGGTTGGAACATTTACACGGGCCGCTGCCATCAGAAGCCCCGGCACGTTCTTATCACAGTTAGGAACCATTACCAGTGCGTCAAACTGATGTGCCAGTGCCATACATTCCGTGGAGTCAGCAATTAAATCTCTGGTTACCAGAGAATACTTCATACCGATATGCCCCATGGCAATACCGTCACAGACGGCAATCGCCGGAAATACCACCGGGGTACCGCCAGCCATGGCGACACCCAGTTTTACAGCCTCCACAATCTTATCCAGATTCATGTGGCCCGGAACAATCTCATTATAGGAGCTGACAATACCGACGAGAGGTTTCTTCATCTCTTCTTCTGTCATGCCAAGTGCATTAAATAGGGAACGATGGGGTGCCTGCTGCATCCCTGTTTTTACCGCATCACTTTTCATTCCGGTTTTCTCCTTTTTACTATCTATTTAGCCCTGAAAGCCAGCATTTCTCTCCGAAATCTGCTCCTTCAGGGCCTTGTTTTTGGTTTATCTTTTATTCTAGCGCATTTTCCGCGGTTTTTCAACAGGTTATCGGATTCTCTCGCAGATTAAACGTCCCATCTCGGTGGTTCCCACCTGCGTACAGCCCTCTGCCATGATGTCCACGGTACGATAGCCTTCTGTCAGCACCTGCTGCACCGCTGCCTCGATAGCTTTTGACTCCTTATCCAGATCGAAGGAATAGCTGAGCATCATTGCCGCCGACAGAATCGTCGCGATAGGATTCGCGATATCCTTTCCGGCAATATCCGGCGCAGAACCGTGGCTGGGCTCATAGAGACCGAACTTACCTTCATTTAAGCTGGCGGAAGAAAGCATGCCGATGGAACCGGTAATCATGCTGGCTTCATCCGAAAGAATGTCTCCAAACATGTTCTCTGTCAGAATCACATCAAACTGCCCCGGATTCATCACCAGCTGCATCGCACAGTTGTCCACCAGCATATGGCTTAAGGTTACCTCCGGATAATCCTTAGCCACCTCTTCCACCACCTTTCTCCACAGGCGGGAGGAATCCAGGACATTGGCTTTATCCACGCTGGTGACATGTTTTTTTCTCTTCATAGCTATATCAAACGCCTTAATGGCAATCCGGCGAATCTCATTCTCATTGTAGGTTAATGTATCCACCGCGGTCATCACGCCATCCACCTCTTCCGTATGACGCTCGCCGAAATACAGACCGCCGGTCAGCTCCCGCATAATCACCATATCAAAGCCATCACCGATGATCTCCGGCTTTAAGGGACAGGCAGCTGACAGCTCATTGTAGAGATATGCCGGACGGATATTGGCAAAAAGCCCCAGACCCTTACGGATGGCCAGAAGCCCTGCCTCCGGACGGAGGTTTGGCGCCACATCATACCAGCGGGAATTGCCCACATTGCCGCCCACAGCGCCAAGCAGCACGGAATCGCTCGTTCTGGCCGTTTCCAGTGCCTCCTCGGTCAACGGAACGCCGTGTACATCGATGGAACAGCCTCCCATCAGTACCTTTGTATATTCAAAATTATGACCGTAAACTTCTCCCACACGATCAAGAACCTTACAAGCCTCTCTCACAATCTCCGGTCCGATTCCGTCTCCCGGAATCACTGCAATCTTATACTCCATTGTTACTTTCCTCCTGCTTTTCATGATATACTAATCTTCATCATATCTGATCAAAAACGATTTTTCAACCGCTTCCACCGGATTTTCCCGACAAGGCTGTATAGTAATTTGGAATTTTTTCCATAACCTGAAGTTATCCTCTTTCTATAAGGCCATGCTTTCCTGTTTTCAACACGGCAAAACAACTCTTACAGCGCAA
>JAEDOC010000077.1 GCA_016302185.1 Clostridium sp.
CACCAGTTTTTCTCGTTTTACGTAAGTATTGGTCCAGCGGCGGGAGTCGTTGGAGTAGTTGCGGTTATCGCCCATCATGAAATAGCAGTCTTCCGGCACTTCATAGTGCATGGGCGGTTCCAGCATCATCGGTTCGCGGATATACGGCTCATCCAGCGGTGTGTCGGAACCATTTAAGTAGACTTTACCGTCGATAATATCGATGGTATCACCGGGAAGTCCGATGATTCGTTTGACGTAGTATGTCTTCACGTGGCGGATAATCTCATCATCAGGATAGATGAAGATGGCGATGTCACCCCGTTCCGGTTCTCCGAACTGGTAGCTTAACCGGGAGCCGATCACCCGGTCGCCGGGCATGATGGTTGTCTCCATGGAGCCGGTGGGAACCTGGCTGTTGGCGATAATAAAACGGTTGATGAAGAAGGCAATCGCTGCGGCAGTAAGAAGAACCTGAATCCAGCTGATGATTTCATTCTTCAGGTTGAAGGGCTCCTCTTCATCGGAAGCCTTCTTTGAATCTTTTTTGCCTTTCTTTTTTTTCTTTGTTTCGGCACTGTCCTCGCCGATAGCATTGTCGCCGCTGCCATCACTGTCGGAAGAAGCGGCATCCGGTTCAATCCCGATTGCGCCGGATTTCAGCTTTTCCAGAATCTCATCCAGATCCTCCTCGTGGAAGACTGCCCTCTGCTGTTCCGGGTCAGATTCCGGGTTCTGATTATTTCTATTTTCCATTGATATCTCCTGTTTGACGAATGAGTTTGGTTTGCAATATAATAGTCTATATGAGTTTTTTTGATTTATCAAGTTTTTTCTTTAAAATTCATGTTTTATCCCGGAAAATTATGCTTTTTGTAAGGAGGCTTATGAGTAAAAACAGAAAGGTTTTTGTATGTGGGGCCGTGCTTCTGCTTCTTTCCGTACTTCTTCAGCTGGCAGCCAGGAAGGCGGACGGCTTTGCCGGCTGGTACGTCAGGACCGTATATTCGCTGCTGGTGGGAGCACTGGGGCGCATCTTTGGCCTGTTTCCGTTTTCGGTCTCCGAGGTGGGGCTGTATCTGCTTCTGATATCTGCTCTTGCGGCGGTGTTCCGCTTCCGGAAAAAGAAAATACAGCTTCTGGCCGGCAGTTTCTGTCTTGCGTCCGGTCTCTTTTTCTCCTATACGGTCTGCTGTGGGATCAATTATTTTGGACAGCCCTTCTCTGCTTCTCTGTCATTTCCCCAGGAAAAATACGGAAAAGAGGAGCTGTCAGAGCTTCTGGAGTGGCTGACTGAGCAGGTGAATGCGTGCTATGTAGAGACAGGACTTCATTCGGTGCGGCAGATGGGAACACTGGGAGTGGAGGCGATGAAACGTCTGGGAGAAACTTATCCGGCGCTGGCCGGTTTCTATCCGCAGCCCAAGGCACTTCTGAATTCCCGGCTGCTGTCTGTGCAGCAGCTGGCCGGCATTTATTCTCCGTTTACGGTGGAGGCCAATTAT
The DNA here is from genome assembly GCA_016302185.1 of Clostridium sp. Classification (GTDB taxonomy): domain Bacteria; phylum Bacillota; class Clostridia; order Lachnospirales; family Lachnospiraceae; genus Otoolea. Next base: position 1,485 of record JAEDOC010000077.1, read on the forward strand.
AATAAGGAGATGACAGCCTACAACATTCCCCATACCATTTGCCATGAGCTGTCCCACCTGAGGGGCTTCATGCGGGAGGAGGTGCGGCGGGATCTGGGGGAGAATTCCCTGTTCTGGAGTCGCTTTGAATCCCGGATTTCGGAGGTTTCGGAGACCGTCAATGATACATATTTAAAGGCAAACCGGCAGTCGGAGGGCGTGAAAAGCTATGGTCGGGCAGTGGATCTGATGCTGGGCTGGTACCGGCAGCAGCAGGGAAAAAACGGAGGTGAAATCCCTAAAAAGATTGTATTATTGACGTTGGAATGATAGAATGAATATAAAATGAGGAAGGAGATCAAGGGGGCGTATTTATGGATAAAACATTGTACGATTTAATGGACTGGGCCGGAATCGAGGAGATTGTCTACTCTGAGGCGGCAAATCCTCATAATATGCTGGGAGCGCATATGACAGATGAGGGGATGCTGGTACAGGCATTTATTCCGACAGCCAGGGATATCACGGTAAAATTAACTTCCACAGGAAAGCAGTATCAGATGGAGATGGCAGATGAAGCCGGATTTTTTGCGGCACTGATTCCGAGAAAAACTCTGGCTGACTATACTCTGTTGGTATTTTATGATAATGGAACACTGAGTGAGATTCACGACCCGTATTCATTTGCGCCGCAGTTCACGGAAGCGGACTTAAAGAAGTTCGGGGCCGGAATCCATTACAGTATCTACGAGAAGATGGGTGCGCACCCGATGACCATCAAGGGGGTAGACGGCGTATACTTTGCTGTCTGGGCACCGTGTGCGATGCGTGTCAGCGTGGTGGGTGAGTTCAACTTCTGGGACGGACGCCTCCACCAGATGCGCAGACTGGGTGATTCCGGTATTTTCGAGATATTTATTCCGGGCGTGAAGAAGGGCGCGGTGTATAAATATGAGATTAAGTTTAAGAACGGTGATCCGGCATTAAAAGCGGATCCCTATGCCAATTATGCGGAGCTTCGTCCCAATACGGCATCGGTTGTCTGGGATTTAAACCAGTTTACCTGGACCGATGATGAGTGGATGAAGAAGAGGGCGAAGACAGATACGAAGACGGAACCTATGTCTATCTATGAGGTGCATTTGGGCTCCTGGAAGAGAAAAGAGTTCGAGTTGGATGAGAACGGCGCGGCAATTGTTGGTTCTGAATTTTATAATTACCGGGAGATTGCGGTAGAGCTGGCGGCTTACGTAAAGGAGATGGGATATACCCACGTGGAGCTGCTGCCGGTAATGGAGCATCCGCTGGATGCTTCCTGGGGTTATCAGGTAACCGGTTATTATGCACCGACCAGCCGTTTCGGTACGCCGGATGATTTCATGTATTTCATGGATTATATGCACAGCCAGGGGATTGGCGTGATTCTGGACTGGGTTCCGGCTCATTTTCCAAGAGATGCCTGGGGGATGGCTCAGTTTGATGGTACCTGTGTCTATGAGCATGCGGATCCGAGACAGGGCGCGCACCCGCACTGGGGAACTCTGATCTATAATTACGGACGCCCGGGAGTATCCAATTTTCTGATTGCCAATGCCATGTTCTGGGCGGATCGCTATCATGCCGACGGTATCCGCTACGACGCGGTGGCATCCATGCTGTATCTGGATTACGGCAAGAATCCGGGCGAGTGGGTGGCTAATATCTACGGCGGCCATGAGAACCTGGAGGCAGTGGAATTCTTAAAGCATCTGAATTCAGTGTTTAAAGGAAGAAAGGATGGCGCCATCCTGATTGCCGAGGAGTCTACGGCATGGCCGAAGATTACCGGTGATGTGAAGCATGACGGCCTGGGATTTGATTATAAATGGAACATGGGCTGGATGAACGATTTCTTAAACTATATGAAATGTGATCCGTTCTTCCGATGCCATCATTATAATGAGCTTACCTTCAGTATGATTTATGCGTACAGCGAGAATTTTGTTCTGGTATTCTCCCACGATGAAGTCGTACATGGAAAGGGATCGCTGGCGAATAAGATGCCGGGTGCAACTCAGGAGGAAAAGTTTGCTAACCTGCGTGCGGCTTATGGCTTTATGCTGGGTCATCCGGGAAAGAAGCTTCTGTTCATGGGGCAGGAGTTCGGCCAGATGGATGAGTGGAATGAGAATGCAAGCCTTGAGTGGAACCTGCTGCAGTACCCGATTCACAGTCAGATGCAGGAATACACGAAGGAGCTGAATCATTTTTATCAGAGTCATCCGGCACTTTACGCGAAGGATTATCATCCGGACGGCTTTGAGTGGTTAAACTGCATGGATTCGGCCAACAACATTGTAGCGTTCGTCAGAAAGACGGACAAGCCGGAGGAGACGCTTCTGTTTGTCTGCAACTTTGCTCCGGTGCTTCATTCGAAGTATATGGTAGGTGTTCCGTTTGAGGGCAAATATAAGGAGATCTTCAACAGTGATGCCGAGAAATTCGGAGGAAGCGGCAAGGGCAATCCAAGGGCCAAGTCATCGAAGAAAGTGGAATGCTGCGGAAGAGAGCAGTCGATCACGATTCAGCTGCCTCCGCTGGGGGTATGTATCTTCAGCTGCACGCCAGAGAAGGTAACGAAGACGAAAGCGGCAAAGCCGGAGAGAACAGTAAAACCGGCGAAAACGAAAAAGCCTGCTGCTGCGAAGAAGGTTGGAGCCGAAGGTGGAAAGAAGGCATAAAGAGATAAAACAATATATGGAATAGTAGGGAGAAACCGGATGAAAGAATTCTTTTGTGTTCCGGTCCTCACAGGAAGCGTGCCGGATCTGTCAGAGATGGATCCGGGCGCGCTTTCTGCGGTTCTGAAACAGGCAGGACCGTGGCTGATGGACCTGGGAAAAAATATTTTGGTGGCGCTGATTCTTTTTCTTGTGGGGAAAAAGCTGATTCAGATGGTGCGAAGGATGCTGGATCGCTCGCTGGAACGTGCCGGAATGGAGATAGGAGCGGCCAGATTCTTAAAGGCAGTAATCAATGTGTGCCTGTATGCAGTGCTTCTGTTTATGATTGCAGGGCAGATTGGCATCAATACGGCGTCTATCATTGCTGTTCTTGGTACAGCCAGCCTGGCGCTGAGCCTGGCGCTGCAGGGAAGTCTGTCGAACTTTGCCGGAGGTGTCCTGATTCTGGTGATGCACCCGTTCCGCGTAGGCGATTACATCATTTGTGACCAGGGAGAAGGTACGGTGAATTCTATCGGGCTTGTGTATACAACACTGACAACCGTCGACAACAAGGCGATTACCATTCCCAACGGCACTCTTTCCAACATCACTGTGACCAATGTGACGGCTATGGGCGAGCGTCGGGTGGATCTGACGGTGGGAATCAGCTATCAGGCAGATATAAAAAAGGCGAAGGAGCTTCTTGCGAAGGTCTACCTGACACATCCGGCGATCTTAAAGGACAGAGATATTACCGTTTATGTGGACAATCTGGGCGACAGCGCTGTTGTACTTGGTGCACGGGGCTGGGTTAAGACGGAGGACTACTGGCCGGCCAGATGGGATTTGACGGAGGCGATTAAGCTGGCATTTGATGAGGCGGGCATTGAGATACCATTTAATCAGCTGGATGTGCATGTCATTCAGTAAATTCGGAGGGGAAATCCAATGATAAAACAGGCGGCTGCATTTGCGGAGATGGCACATAAGGGCGCAGTTCGGAAGGGAACGAATATTCCCTATATTACACATCCGCTGGAGACAGCGGTTATCACCTCGATGATGACAGGAGATGAAGAACTGATCGCGGCGGCACTTCTTCACGATACAATCGAGGATGCCGGGATTACTTACGAGGAATTGAAAAATCGTTTTGGTGTCCGGGTGGCTGATCTGGTGGCCGAGGAAAGTGAAGATAAAAGCAAGACCTGGCAGGAGCGCAAGAGTACCACACTGGAGCATTTAAAGACAGCCGGCAGAGAAGTAAAGATTCTGACGCTGGCGGATAAGCTGAGCAATATCCGCAGCATGGCGAGAGACTACTTATTAAAGGGAGAAGAGCTCTGGCTGAGATTTAATGTGAAGGAGAAGGAGAAACATGCCTGGTATTATCTTTCTGTGAGAGATCTTCTGAAGGAGTTTGCCGGGACGCCGCAGTATCTGGAATATGTACTTCTCTGTGATCAGGTGTTTTGTGAGACTGCCGAAAAAAATGACAGTGGAGAGCAGGATGACGGAAGAGAATAATGTGACAATGGAAAAGAAGGTGGCCGCAGATCGAACACGTGAGATTGAACGCAGTATCATCAAACGGTTTCGCAAGGAGATCTGGCGGCCTTTTGTAAAGGCACTGAATGAATATGATATGATAAAAGAGGGGGATAACATCGCAGTCTGCATCTCCGGCGGCAAGGATTCCATGCTGCTGGCCAAATGCATGCAGGAGATTCTCCGGCATGGAAAGATGCAGTTCGGACTTCATTTTCTGGTGATGGATCCGGGCTACAATCCGGCAAATCGCCGGATGATCGAAGAGAATGCAAAGCTTCTGAACATTCCCATTACGATCTTTGATTCCGATATTTTCAATATCGTGGTAGATGTGGATGAATCCCCCTGCTATCTCTGTGCGCGGATGCGCCGGGGATATCTGTATGCCAATGCGAAAAAGCTGGGCTGCAACAAGATTGCTTTGGGTCATCATTTCGATGATGTGATAGAGACCATATTGTTGAGTATGCTGTACGGTGCGCAGGTGAATACTATGATGCCGAAGCTGCACAGCACAAATTTTGAGGGAATGGAGCTGATCCGTCCGCTGTATCTGGTAAAGGAAGCGGATATTGTGGCCTGGAAGGAATACAACGGGCTGCAGTTTCTCCAGTGTGCCTGCCGTTTTACAGAGGCAGCGGAGGCGCTTCATGGAAAGGATGAGAATCATCTCTCCAAGCGTCAGGAGATGAAGGAGCTGATTCAGAAGTTCCGTCAGATTAATCCTCATATAGAGACGAATATTTTTAAAAGTGTGGAAAATGTCAATCTGGATGCCTGTATCGGTTATGTAAAGCATGGGGAGCGCCATCACTTCCTGGAGGAGTATTAGACAGGCGGAAAGGAATACTTGCCTGTAGTTCCGCATAAAGTTCATAAAGGATTTTATGCGGAAAGGGTGCGAATATCAGGTGATGACAGAGCTGAAAAAGCAGATGATACATATGAACCGGCAGAAAGGAAGCACGGTATCGCAGATTACGCTGGATGACGATTTTATTGTTCCGGATACCATGGATGATGTGACACAGATTCTGATGGAACGGGGAGAGATTCAGATCGAATCTGCAAGGCCGCAGGGAGAGCGGATGCTGATCCGGGGGAAGCTTATGTTCTACCTTCTCTATCAGAAAGCAGGGGGAGGCCTGCAGGCCCTGGGCGGCGAGATTCCCTTTGACGAGGTGGTAAATGTGCCGGGACTGACGGATCACGATGATACGAGAACGGCCTGGACGCTGGAAGATTTGAGTATTGGAATGATTAATTCCAGAAAGCTGAGTATTAAGGCAGTAGTGGCCCTTACTGTGCAGGTGGAGAGTCTTTATGATGCCGAGGTGTCGGTGGATGTGGAGACGGATGATGCGGGCATGCAGGTGTTGAAAAGAACCATTGAGGTGGCTGCCATTGCTGCCCGGAGAAAGGATACTTATCGGATCCGGGAGGATCTGCAGATTTCCGGAAACAAGCCCAATATCGAGGGACTTCTCTGGGATGAGATGCGGCTGCGCAGTGTCACAGTGCGTGCCATGAACGGTGCGGTTCATATGGACGGCGAGCTGATGGTATTTCTCATTTATTCCGGAGAGGGAGAACATACCCCGACCCAGTGGCTGGAGGAGAGTATTCCGTTTTCCGGTGAGGTGGAACTGGCGGAGGCCGGAGAAGATATGATCCCGGCGGTGGGAGTGCGGATTCTTCAGTGCAGCATCGAGGGAAAGCCGGACTATGACGGCGAGATGAGGGAGTTTTCAGTGGATGCGGTTCTGGAGCTGGATATCCGGTTGTATCGGGAAGAAACAGTGGAGCTGTTAAGTGATTTGTATTCCACTGGCTGTGAACTGACAGTGCGGATGGGGGAAGCCTGCTTTAATCGATTGTTGACCAGGAATGTCTGCCGTACCAAGGTAAACGAGCAGATTCGGCTTCAGAAGCAGGAACGGGTCTTACAGCTGATTCACAGCAGCGGTATGGTAAAGCTGGACGATATATCGGCCGCGGAGAATGGCCTGCTTTTGGAGGGCGTTCTGGAGGTAACACTTCTCTATCTGACGGATGAGGATGAAGAGCCGATACGCTCCGCGAAGGCAGTGCTTCCGTTCCGGTTTACGGCGGAAGCGGACGGAATTACGGAGGACAGTGTCTGGCAGGTAAATCCGGGACTGGAGCAGCTGACAGCAGTGATGCTGGGCGGCGATCAGGTGGAGATAAAAGCGGTGATCACTGCCGATGTTCTGGTCTTGCTTCCGGTACGGGAACCGGTGGTAGAGGAGGTCACAACTGCTCCGCTGGATCAGAAGAAGCTGCAGGAACTGCCGGGAATTGTGGGTTATGTGGTGCAGCCGGGAGATTCTCTGTGGAAAATCGCGAAAAAATTCCACACAACGGTGGATAACATCAAAGAGACAAACAGCCTGACCGGGGAGGAGAGTAAGCCCGGGGAACGGCTGATTCTGATGAAGGAAATATGGTAGATAAAAGGCGCTGTAAAACTGCCTGGCCCATACCCGCAGGGAGGCGGAGGAGTCGGGGATTTTACAGCGCTTTGCGGTAAAGAGAGGGAGGAGACGAATGCAGCTTTTGCGAATCAGAATCCGAAATTATAAGGGAATTACGGATATGGAGCTTCAGGGTGTGGAGAATGCCCTGATTCTGGTGGGAAAGAATAATACGGGAAAAACGTCCATCCTGGATGCTGTCCGCGTGGCTTTGGGAGAAAAACCGGTGGAAAAAACAGATTTTAATGAGAGCAGACAGAGGATTGAGATGGAGGTAACACTGGAGATTACCGGGGAAGATCGCAGGTTTCTTCATAAGGCCGGTCTGGTGAACCGTTATCGCCGCTATGAGGTGTGGGAGCGGGAATATTACCGCCGTCTGCCCTCCTGTGAGGGGGATATTCTGACCTTTACTTTCCTGGCCAATTATGACGGAAGATGCCGCTATTCTGATGGGGTAAAAAAGGATAATCCATATCTGCGTCAGATTTTGCCGAAGCTCTATGTGATTGATAGTGACCGGGAACTGAATGCGTTCCAGCGTGATCTGCTTCTCTGTCATGATACCCGCGTGATGACACAGCTCCGGTCAGAAGCCTGTATTTTTGACACCATTCGTTCCTGTAATCACTGTTTTCAATGTATCGGAAAGATCCATCAGAAAACGGCGAAGGATCTGACCGCTGCGGAAGTCAAAAAGCTGCTGGAATATCAGCTGTACCAGTCTAATATGGGAGAACTGGTGGAGCAGATTAATGATAATTTCCGGAAGAACGGAGGATATGAAACTATTCGGTATGAAGTAGCGACGGATGTGGATCAGATGTTCCGGATTGAGGTAACGGCGGCAGACGGTCAGCCGGGAGGGACACGTCCGGTCAGTCGGATGAGCCGCGGCATGCGCAGCATCTATATGCTTTCTCTTCTGGAGACATATATTGACGGAGAAAACCGGCTACCCAGTATTATCGTTGTGGAATATCCGGAACTGTTTCTTCATCCGCAGCTGCAGAAGATGGCCAGCGAGATTCTGTACCGGCTCTCCAAGAAGAATCAGGTGATCTTCAATACCCATTCCCCGCAGCTTCTGATGAATTTTACCAGTCCGCAGATTCGCCAGGTGGTGCTGGACGAGAAGCATCAGCCAAGGATTCGGACCGATGTGGAGATTGGGCGGATTCTGGACGATCTGGGCTATGCGGCGGTGGATGCGCTGAACGTGGATTTTGTCTTTATCGTGGAAGGAAAGCAGGACAAGAGCCGT
>JAEDOC010000078.1 GCA_016302185.1 Clostridium sp.
CCGTCCTTTTCCTATGTTGCAGTCCTAGAACAGCCCATCGAATACAGAAGACCTGCGTGCTGTTTTTCGCCGTTCTTCCCCGGCTTCTTTTTCGCGTCCGGTATCATTCTCTTCCAGAAGATATCTCCGATTCACTACGCCGGGCGTTGGCTGACGCGACGCCCTCAATTCCTGCGCTAAATCTCTACAATGCATAATTCCCCCTGTTCGGGGCATACTCTTGTAAAATCTCTTCCATCCATTCACAATTTTCCCTGAAAAGCTATGAAAATCTCTGAATTCGTCTCTGAAATTGTTCGCGTTTGGCCTTGAAATTTTCAGGGCGCGGCCGGAAATGCCCTGTTTATGGCCATTCTGCGGCTATTCCGCCGGAAAAAATATTGCAATTTTCTACAAAAAATTTTATAATAGAGATTATTCTTTCAAAATTCGTAAACCACGGGAGTCTTAAAACCCGCGGCCGGGAGGCATTTTGCATGGAAAGCTTAGCTAAGATGAAAAAACTGGATCAGGAAATAGAGGCACCTGCGGACTTTACCAGCCCGGAAGCTCTTTACGAGGAACTGATCGCCGCTATCCGCAAATATCATCCGTCGGATGATATTTCTATGGTAGAAAAAGCATATCAGATTGCATATAACGCCCATAAGGATCAGAAACGCAAATCAGGAGAGCCCTATATCATTCATCCGCTCTGTGTTGCTATCATCCTGGCCAATTTGGAACTGGATAAGGAGACGATTGTCGCCGGTATTCTTCATGATGTGGTGGAGGATACGGTTCTGACGGAGGAAGAATTAACAAAGATTTTCGGAGAAGAGGTTGCTCTTCTGGTGGATGGTGTAACCAAGCTGACTCAGATCTCCTGGTCTGTGGATAAGGTGGAGATCCAGGCGGAAAATTTACGGAAGATGTTTTTGGCGATGGCGAAGGACATCCGCGTGATCTTAATCAAGCTGGCAGACCGGCTGCACAATATGCGGACACTGCAGTACATGAAGCCGGAGAAACAGAAGGAGAAGGCCAGAGAGACGATGGACATCTACGCACCCATTGCGGATCGTCTCGGCATTTCCAAGATTAAGACAGAACTGGATGATTTATCCTTAAAATATCTGGAGCCGGAGGTTTATTACGATCTGGCGGAGAAGATTGCGCTGCGCAAGGATGCCCGGGAGGCGTTCGTCAAGAGCATCGTCGATGAGGTGAAGAGCCACATGGAGGATGCAGGCATTGATGCCAAGGTAGACGGTCGGGTAAAGCATTTCTTCAGTATCTATAAGAAGATGAAGAAACAGGATAAGACCCTGGATCAGATCTACGACTTATTTGCGGTAAGGATTATTGTGGAAACCGTGAAGGACTGCTATGCGGCGCTGGGCGTCATCCATGAGATGTATAAGCCGATTCCGGGCCGATTCAAGGATTATATTGCCATGCCGAAGCCCAACATGTATCAGTCGCTGCATACCACGCTGATCGCGGGCAATGGCCAGCCCTTTGAGATTCAGATCCGTACCTTTGAGATGCACCGGACTGCGGAATACGGCATCGCCGCTCACTGGAAATACAAAGAGACCGGCGGCAGTGCGCTGTCGGCAGCGGACAGTGCGGAGGCGAAGCTTTCCTGGCTGCGTCAGATTCTGGAATGGCAGCGGGACATGTCCGATAACAAGGAGTTCTTAAGCCTGTTAAAGAGCGATCTGGATCTGTTCAATGACAGTGTTTACTGCTTCACTCCTACCGGTGACGTGAAGAACCTGCCCAGTGGGTCCACCCCCATTGATTTTGCCTACTCTATTCACAGTGCGGTGGGCAACAAGATGGTAGGAGCCAGAGTCAACGGAAAGCTGGTAAATATCGATTATGTGATCCAGAACGGTGACCGGATCGAGATTATTACCTCCCAGAACTCTAAGGGACCCAGCCGTGACTGGCTGAAGCTGGTGAAGAGTACACAGGCCAAGAACAAGATTAACAACTGGTTTAAAACCGAGCTCAAGGAGGATAATATCGTTCGGGGCCGGGATTTAATCGATAAATACTGCCGCGCCAAGGGCATCAATTACGCGGATATCAATAAGCCGGAGTACCAGGAAAAGGTAATGAAGCGTTATGCGTACCGGGACTGGGATTCCGTGCTGGCTTCCATCGGCCACGGAGGCTTGAAGGAAGGCCAGGTCATCAATAAGATGCTGGAGGAGCGGAACAAGAAGCTGAAAAAAGAGGTGACCGACACCACCATTCTGGACAATATGGCAGCAGCGGCCGGAGACGGAGCCAAGGTTCCGGTGGTAGCCGCCGGAAAGTCGAAGAGCGGTATCATCGTGAAGGGAATTCACGATCTGGCGGTGCGTTTCTCCAAGTGCTGCAGCCCGGTGCCGGGGGATGAGATTGTGGGCTTTGTGACCAGAGGCCGCGGGATTTCCATTCACCGGACCGACTGTATCAATGTGATTAATCTGCCGGAGGATGAGCGGGCGCGTCTCATCGATGCGGAGTGGCAGCAGCCGGAGAATGTGACCGGCAAGGAGAAATACTCCACAGAGATTAAGATCTACGCCAACAACCGGATCGGTATGTTTGTGGATATTTCCAAGGTATTTACCGAGCGTCAGATTGACATTACCTCAATGAATGTGCGCACCAGCAAGCAGGGCAAGGCCACCATTACGATGACCTTCGACATCAGCGGCATTGAGGAATTGAATAAATTATCGGATAAATTAAAACAGATTGAAGGAATACTGGATATTGAGAGAACTGCTGGATAAGCAGTTTTCTCTGTATCTGGGCAAAAAGTGAGAGGAGAAATGTATGGAGATTAAAAGGCTGATTGTGGGTATGGTGGAGACCAACTGCTATATCGCCATGAATAAAGAGACAAAGGAAGCCGTGATTGTGGATCCGGGAGATAATGCGCCGGCCATCTTAAAAAATGTGGAACAGATGGGAGCAAAGGTAACGGCTATTCTTTTAACCCACGGCCATTTTGATCATGTGATGGCCATGGAGGAGCTGAGAAACGAATATAAGGTTCCGGTGTATGCCATGAAGGAAGAGGCAGAGATTCTGGCGGATCCGGAGAAGAACCTGTCCTGCAATTATATGAGAAACGGCCTGCATCTGAAGGCGGATCGGCTGCTGACAGATGGAGAGACCTTTACGGAAGCGGGCTTTTCCTTCCGGGTGCTTCATACGCCGGGCCATACCTGCGGCTCCTGCTGCTATTATGAGGAGGAGAAGAAGGTACTGTTCTCCGGTGATACCCTGTTTGAGGGGTCCTATGGCCGGATTGATTTTCCCACCGGCAGCGGACGTCAGATGGTACATTCGGTTGCGGATATTCTGTTTGATCTGCCGGATGATACCGATGTATTTCCGGGCCACATGGGCTTTACCACTATTGGTGATGAGAAGCTATATAATCCGTTGGCCGGCTACAGGGGGAAGATAAGATGATTGCGATTTTACTGGATGACATTGCCTTTGAACAGGATATCCGTGAACTGCTGATGGCCTTTTATCCGGGAGAAACCTTTACCCATGAGGAAGAGGACGCGGCGAAGGCTTCGGTGGTGGTTCGCGGCCGGAGAACCGGAGAAGAAAGAGAATGGCTGGAGCTTACCGTGCAGGAGAACCCGCTTCGGGAGGACTCCTGTGTTCCCTTTGCTTCCATTCGTCCCGATTTTTCCAACCGCTTTGAGACGAAAAATGAGATTAAGCGGAGCATGTACGGGATGCTGCGCAGCTTAACCGGTAAAGAGCTGCCCTGGGGAACTCTAACCGGCATCCGTCCCACCAAGATCGCGATGACGAAGCTAAATGAGGGATGGAATGAGGATGATGTCCGCACCTATATGAAAGAAACCTATTATACCAGTGACGAGAAGATTGCACTGGCGGTGGATGTGGCGCAGCGGGAGAGACAGCTTCTGCAGACCATCAATTATCAGGATGGTTACAGCCTCTATATTGGGATTCCTTTCTGTCCCACCACCTGTCTCTATTGCTCTTTTACCTCGTTTCCTATCGGAAAATGGCAGGGGCGCACGGGCCTTTACTTAGAAGCACTGTTTAAAGAGATGGAATATGTGGCGGAAAAGATGAAGGGAAAACCGCTGGACACCGTTTATTTCGGCGGGGGCACGCCTACCTCTCTAAGTCCCGAGGATCTGGAAGCGATTTTAACAAAGCTGGAAGCAACCTTTCCTATGGAAGATGTGCAGGAATTTACGGTGGAGGCCGGGCGGCCTGACAGCATCACCCGGGAAAAGCTTGCGGTGCTGCGCAGCCACGGCATTACCCGTATTTCTATCAATCCGCAGACCATGAAGCAGGAAACACTGGACTTAATCGGTCGCCGTCATACGGTGGAGCAGGTAAAGGAACAGTTCCGTCTGGCCAGAGAAATGGGATTTGATAATATCAATATGGATCTGATTGTGGGTCTGCCGGAAGAAACCATGGAAGATGTGGAGCATACGATGAAGGAGATCGCAGCGCTCCATCCCGACAGTGTCACGGTTCACTCTCTGGCGATCAAGCGCGCTGCCAGATTGAATATCTATAAAGAACGTTATGGAAATTTAAAGATCACGAACACCCAGGAGATGATAGATCTGACGGCCCGCTATGCAAAAGAGATGGGTCTGCGGCCCTACTATCTCTATCGCCAGAAAAATATGGCCGGAAATTTTGAAAATGTTGGCTATGCGGCGCCGGGAAAGGAGTGCATCTATAATATCCTGATTATGGAAGAAAAGCAGACCATCATGGCCTGCGGCGCCGGAACCACCACGAAGGTTCTCTACCCGGCGGAGAATCGTCTGGAGCGGGCAGAGAACGTCAAAGAGGTGGAGCAGTATATTGAGCGGATTGATGAGATGCTGGCGCGGAAGGAACGGCTGCTGTAGAAGCAGTTTTGTTACTTCATTTTGTCGAAAATCAGCTGGAAGGTGGCTTTCTTGGATTCTTCCAGATGAAATACCATTTTTTCTGCGGCGTCAGCCCAGTTTTTCTGGAGGCAGCAGGCCAGGATATCTAAGTGTTCCAGGCAGGTTTCCTCCATCCGATGGGTGGAAAAGCTTCCGCTCATGTAGCGGAATCTCTGATCCTGTGTCTGAATCCGGTGATAATTGTCACAGAGATAGAAATTTGGACAGGCGTTCACAATCATGGAGTGAAATTCGGAATCCAGGCTGTAAAAATAGTCACTGTTTTTAAAAAATTCATGGTCGGAATCCTTGTGGAGAAAGATATTGTAAAACTCCATCAGCTTCTGCTCCGAGAGGAGAGAACCATAGGTCCGCAGAATATACGGTTCATACAGAAAACGGATCTCAAAAATCAGATTAATATCAGTTACGGAGAGGGGAGTCACGATGATTCCCCTTTTTGGCATGATCCGGACCAGACCTTCCTGTTCCAGCCGGCTTAAAGCATCCCGGATAGGGGTTCGGCTTAAGTGCAGCTCTGTCGTCAGAAGCTCTTCATTAATAAAAGCGCCCGGTGCATATTCACAGGTAACAATCCTGTGGCGGATCGTCTGATAGGCCTGAGTTTTTAAATTTGTTTTCGGCATTTCTGACTCCTTCCTCTATTTACAGCATAGAATTTACTCTGATTTACACGTTGTTGTATACAACAAAATAGTAACACAGGAAGTCAGCATTTTCAACAGTTAAATAAGATATATAACGAAGTTTAAGTTCCTGTATTGACAAGAGGTGAGAAACATTTTATAATCTGATGTATACAACAAAGAAATCCAGAGACGGATGGAAATGAAAAAGGAGCGCAAATCTTATGGAACGATTAAATTATGAAGTATTGGAAAAATCCGGCTATGAAGGTTATATTCTGAAGGATGCGCCGGAGAAGGTGTTACAGTTTGGCGAGGGTAATTTCCTTCGGGCATTTGTGGACTACTGGTTTGATCTGGCCAATGAGAAGGCAGGCTGGAACGGTAAATGCTGTCTGGTACAGCCGATTGCTCCCGGTCTGGCTAAGATGATCAATGAGCAGGATGGCCTCTATACCCTGTATTTGCGCGGAAGTGAAAAGGGACAGAAGGTGGATGCAAAGCGGGTAATCTCCAGTGTCAGCCGCTGCCTGAACCCGTATGAGAAGGATGACTATGAGGCTATGATGGAGATTGCGGCCGGTGATGATCTGGAGATCATTGTGTCCAATACCACAGAAGCCGGCATCCAGTATGATCCTTCCTGCCAGTTTACCGATTGTCCGCCGTCCAGTTTCCCGGCCAAGCTGACACAGGTACTCTATCATCGTTATAAAGCAGGAAAGCCGGGAATCATCATGCTTGCCTGCGAGCTGATTGATAATAACGGCAAGGAACTGTTAAAGTGCGTGAATCAGTACATCGGACAGTGGGGCTTAGAGGATGGCTTCAAGAAGTATGTGAATGAGGACTGCACCTTCTGCGGCTCTCTGGTTGACCGTATCGTACCGGGCCGCATCCGTGATCCGAAGGAAGTAGCGGAGCTGGAAGAGAAGCATGGCTACGAAGATCCTCTTCTGGATGTGGGCGAGGTATTCGGTGTCTGGGTCATTGAAGGTGACGAGAAGTTAAATGATGTTCTCCCGTTCAAGAAGGCAGGACTTCTGGATAAGGTGTTCGTAACCCCGGATATGAGCCCGTACAAGAAGAGAAAGGTTCGTATCCTGAATGGCGCTCATACCGGCTTTGTGCTTGGTGCATATCTGGCAGGAGAGGATATCGTGCGTGACTGCATGCATGATGAGACCATCAAGGGATTTATGAACAAGATGTTATACGACGAGGTGATTCCGACTCTTCCGCTGGATAAGGATGATTTAATGCAGTTCGCGGCAGCCGTAGAGGATCGTTTCAACAATCCGTTTGTAAACCATGAACTGATGAGTATTTCCTTAAACTCCACCTCCAAGTGGAAGGCCCGTAATATGCCGTCCTTCTTAGGCTATATCGAGGAGAAGGGAAAGCTTCCGGAGTGCTTAACCATGTCCCTGGCTGCTTACATCGCATTCTACAGCAACGATATTCAGGCATTGACCGAGGCAGGTCTTGTATGCAGACGTCCGGCCGGCAATGAATATACAGTAAGTGATGACCGTTGGGTACTGGAGTTCTATGAGGCTCATAAGAAGGACAGTGCGGCGGAGCTGGTTCACGCGGTTCTGACGAATCGGAAGATGTGGGATCGGGATCTGACAGAGATTCCGGGACTGGAAGAGAAGGTAGTAAAGGATCTGGAACTGATTCGTACCGAAGGAGCAAAGGCAGCATATGCAAGCTGTCTGTAAAAAGATGGATATTGATTGAAGGTACAGAAGAAAGAGGCGCCCGGCATAGAACGGACGCCTTTTTTGATTGAAATTTAGGATTGCTATTTACCCCTGAGAATAGTATAATCTTTACAATGTGGAAAGAGTTGAAGAATTCTGTGCAGAAAAGAAAATGGAGAAGACTATGGCATTGAAGAAGAAACCGGTGACCGGAATGAAGGACATTCTTCCGGCGGAGATGGAAATCAGAGATTATGTACTGAATATTATTAAAGACACGTATCGGGGATACGGTTTTTCCTCGATTGAGACTCCCTGTGTGGAGCACATTGAGAATTTGACCAGCAAGCAGGGCGGAGATAATGAGAAGCTGATCTTTAAGATTTTAAAGAGAGGAGAGAAGCTGAATTTAGAGACGGCGAAGGAAGAGATCGATCTGGTGGACGGAGGTCTCCGCTATGACCTGACACTGCCGCTGTGCCGCTATTATTCCAATAATTCAGCCAATTTAACGGCTCCCTTTAAGGCCCTGCAGATCGGCAGCGTATGGCGTGCGGATCGTCCGCAGAAGGGACGTTTCCGTCAGTTTGTCCAGTGTGATATTGATGTGCTGGGAGATGCCAGCAATCTGGCAGAGATCGAGGAGATTCTGGCACTGACTACCGCGCTGAAGCGGATCTGTCCGGACAAAGCCTATACGGTACGTGTGAATGACCGTGCGATTTTAAAGGGAATGACTGATTACAGCGGTTTCCCGGAAGGTGAGACCGATGAGGTGTTCATCATTCTGGACAAGATGGATAAGATTGGTCTCGACGGCGTGAAGGCAGAACTTCTGGAGAAGGGCTATGCCGCAGAGGCTGTGGAGAAATATGTTGACCTGCTGGCTTCGATTGAGAAGGATGCAGCCGGCGTGAGAAAGCTGGGCGAAACCCTTTCCTCCGTAATGGATCCGGCAAAGGCGGAGAATCTGGCTTATATCATGGAGACGGTGCAGGGAGCCGCCGATATCGAATTTGGCCTGGAGTTTGATCCGACACTGGTACGGGGGATGGGCTATTATACCGGAACGATTTTTGAGGTCTCCATGGAGGGCTTTGGCGGTTCCGTGGCCGGCGGCGGCCGGTATGATAAGCTGATTGGCAAGTTTACCGGTGTGGACACCCCGGCCTGTGGCTTTTCTATTGGTTTTGAGAGAATCATCACGATTCTGATGGATTCCGGCTTCAAGGTACCGTCCGGCACCGGAAAGAAGGCCTTCCTCTACGAGAAGGGCTTGGACAAGGAACAGTTTAAGAATGTCTTAAAGGCAGCCCAGGAGGAGAGAGCGAAGGGCGTCCGTGTTCTGGTGGCACAGATGAATAAGAATAAGAAGTTCCAGAAGGAGCAGTTAATGAAAGACGGCTACGAGGAATTTGTGGAATTTTACCGCGAGAGCTTAAAATAAGGAGGAAGAAAAGTATCATGGCAGAATCAATGGCAGGACTGAAGCGTTCCCATCGCTGTACCGAGGTTACCACCGCGAATATCGGCGAGAACGTAACCGTGATGGGATGGGTTCAGAAGAGCAGAAATAAAGGCGGAATTATTTTCGTGGATTTAAGAGACCGCAGCGGTATTTTACAGCTGATTTTTGAGGAGGCGGACTGCGGTGCGGAAAGCTTTGCCAAGGCAGAGAAGTTAAGAAGTGAGTTTGTAATTGCGGTCACCGGCCGTGTGGAGGCCCGTTCCGGCGCGGTCAATGAGAATTTAAAGACAGGTGCGATTGAGATTCGTGCGAATTCTCTCCGGATTCTTTCCGAGTCCGAGACACCGCCGTTCCCGATTGAGGAGAACACCAAGACCAGAGAAGAGCTTCGTTTAAAATACCGCTATCTGGATCTGCGTCGTCCGGATCTGCAGCGGAATATCATGACCCGCAGCCGTGTGGCGATTCTGACCCGTGCATTTCTGGCGGAAGAGGGCTTTATCGAGGTGGAGACACCGACCCTGATTAAGAGCACTCCGGAGGGAGCCAGAGATTATCTGGTACCCAGC
>JAEDOC010000079.1 GCA_016302185.1 Clostridium sp.
ACTGAAGATACTCAAACATGGCTCTCGCCTCGCTGATTTCTTCTCCTTCCCCTTTGCCGCCGGACAATACCAGCACCGTATTGGGATATTCCTCTGTATATTCAATCGCCCGATCCAGACGGGCTTTCAGCGAGCTGCTCAGTTCCCTTCCCTGTACTTTTGCTCCCAGAACAATCACATAGTCCGCGGCCTGGGACTTCGCTGTCACGGCTCCCCAGCCGATGCAAAGCTCCGTTATCACAAACACAGCCGCGCAGGCCGCACAGGCTGTTTCAATCGAAACGGGGAGCCACAGAGGAATCTGTCCGCCTTTCCGGTGGAAAATATGAATTCCTACCGCAAGAAGCGTCAAAAGGATGGCCATCACCGGCCAAAACAGAGAAAACGAGGTGGAAAATCCGGAATAAGCAGTAATTACCGCATAATAGATCAGGCACAGAAGTGCCGCTCCTTCCAAAATCCAGGTCATACGCTTCCTCCTCTCCCCGCACAGACGAATACTTCACTGCGGTTTTTCTCTTACTTCTCCGGCTCTGTCTCACTTCTCCGGATAATATCGTACATCTCCGTTTCAACGCCCAAATCCACCCACAGCACCTGCTTCGGATGCGGCGCGCTCTCCACAGGAGTTCCATCCTCATCATAAATTGCCTTTACCGTAACCACCAGGTTCCGTCCGTCCGGCTTCATCACTTCCACCGTCTCGCCCACGGTAAACTTGTTTTTCTGCTCTATCCGGAAGCAGCCGTCCTCCCGCACCTCTTCCACGGTTCCTAAATACGTATAATTCTTTACATACGTATTACTGTCATAAATCTGGGTTTCCGCGGTGGGCTTTCCGAAATAGAATCCGGTGGTAAACTCACGGTAGGTACATTTTCCGATTTCTTCCTTATACCATTCCAGATTGGCACGGTATTTCTCCGGACTCTCTAAGTAATCATCAATCGCCTTCCGATAGGTTCTGGCCACTGTGGCTACATAAAGTGCCGTCTTCATACGGCCTTCAATCTTGAAGCTGTCGATCCCCGCCTCAATCATCTCCGGAATATGCTCAATCATGCACAAATCCTTGGAATTGAAAATATAGGTGCCTCGCTCATTCTCATAAACCGGAAAATACTCCCCGGGACGGGTCTCCTCCATCACAGAATATTTCCAGCGGCAGGGATGGGTGCAGGCTCCCTGGTTAGCATCTCTGCCAACAAAATAATTGCTGAGCAGGCAGCGTCCAGAATAGGAGATGCACATAGCTCCGTGAATAAAGCTCTCAATCTCCATATCCTCCGGGATCTTCTCCCGGATCTCCCGAATCTCTGCTAAGGACAGCTCTCTGGCAGAAACCACGCGCTTTGCTCCCTGCTGATACCAGAACAGATAGGTCCCGTAATTGGTATTATTGGCCTGCGTGCTGATATGAAGCTCCATGTCCGGAAGAACCCGTCTGGCAATGGCAAATACACCCGGATCCGAGATGATCAGCGCATCGGGGCGAATCTCCTTCAGCTCCTCAAAATACGCCTCCACTCCCGGCAGATCCCCGTTGTGCGCCAGAATATTCGCTGTAATATATACCTTCACTCCCCTTGCATGGGCAAAGGCAATTCCTTCTTTGATCTCTTCATTGGTAAAATTCTTGGCCTTGGCCCGCAGGCCGAAGGCTTCACCGCCCAGATACACGGCGTCCGCACCATAGATCACAGCCGTCTTCAGCACGTCCAGACTGCCGGCCGGAATCAGAAGTTCCAGTTTTCTCATTCTTTTGTCCTCATTCTTTTATCCATATTTACCGCTTCACACTGATGGTAACCCCGTCTCCGATGGGAACCACAGAGGTTTCAAATTCCTCCATATGCGTCAGGGTGTAAAGATACTCCCGCATCCGGCTGTGAATCGTCCGGTTTCTCCGCTCCACCGCATAGCGGGATTCAATGATATCCCCATCCTGCAGCACGTTATCCGATACCAGCACTCCGCCCTTTGGCAGAAGCGCAAGCAGCATCGGCAGCCAGTGCAGATACTGCCCCTTGGCCGCATCCATGAAAATAAAATCATAAGGGCCGGAAAGCGTCTTCAGTATTTCCTCCGCATCCCCTTCCAGTAAAGTGATGCACTGCTCTTTTCCTGCCCTTTTAAAGTTATCCTTTGCGATCGGTATTCGTTTTTCATACTTTTCAATCGTGGTGATACGGCAGTCCTCCGGCATCACGCGGCTCATCAGAAGCGCCGAATATCCCACTGCCGTTCCCACCTCCAGAATCGCCTTCGGCTGCTTTAACGCCACCAGCGTCTTTAACAGCGCAGAGGTCTCCTTCCGGATAATCGGAACATAAGAGGACAGCGCTTCCTCCTCGATCGCATCACAGACAGCGCCGTTCCCCTGTTCCAGAGAGTTGATATAAGCCGTTATTCTCTCATTCACTATCATTGTCATCCGCTCCGTCTCCCGTCTCCGTACGTTTTCCGTCTATCTTCTGCAGCATTTCCTTCGAAGTCATAGAAGAATTCAGCACGTAGGTTCCCGGATGTAACTCATATTCGTAGAATTTCGCCTGCACCAGAAAAATATTGGAATCCCGGATCAGTCCTTCCTCTTCCAGTTCCTTTGCCAGCTGACGCACCGTCTCTCCCTCCCGTATCACACAGGAATAATCCCGGCCGGGGGGCTCCGATACCGCCTGCGGTGAAAATACCTCATGGCCAAACTGATACCCTTTTGTCACACCCCAGTACATCAGAAAAAATACAAGGGCATAGACCAGCAGCTTCGCTGACATACTGATAATCGCTGTGGTAATCCGGTTGATTTCTCTTGTCGTCCTGCTCATTTCCACTCTCCTGCGAAAAAACTCCTATGACTCCTACACTTCCATAATAATTGGAAGAATCATCGGATTTCT
Organism: Clostridium sp.; assembly: GCA_016302185.1. GTDB lineage: Bacteria > Bacillota > Clostridia > Lachnospirales > Lachnospiraceae > Otoolea. Next base: position 2,901 of record JAEDOC010000079.1, read on the forward strand.
CTTCATCTTCTTCCAGAGGAAATCACTTAAGCTGTCACGGATAATGTTCTTGATCTTACCCCAGTCACTGACATGACGGTTTAAGCAGCTCTGTACTGCCTCATCCACCACCTTCTGTGCCTCTTCCATCAGATCCTCCGACTCTCTCACATAGACAAAGCCGCGGGATACAATATCCGGCCCGGCCAGAAGCTGATTACTGTATTTCTCCAGGGTCAGCACCACAATGATGATACCATTCTGCGCCAGGTTCTGACGATCACGAAGCACGATATTGCCCACATCGCCGATGCCCAGGCCATCCACCAGAATTCCTCCGGCCGGCACATGATCTTCAATCTGATAGCCATCCTCGCCGATCTCAACCACATCGCCGGAGGACATGATAATTACATTTTCCTTCGGAATGCCCATGGATTCCGCTAGATTCTTCTGTGCCATCAGATGACGGTACTCGCCGTGAACCGGAATTGCATATTTCGGACGCACCAGGGAATACATCAGCTTAATCTCTTCCTGACAGGCGTGACCGGAAACATGGGTATCCTGAGAAATCACTTCCGCTCCCTTCATGGACAGCTCATTGATGACCTTGGCAACCGCCTTTTCATTTCCCGGAATCGGCGTGGAGCTTAAAATTACCACATCTCCCGGCATGATGGATACCTTCTTATGCAGATTGGCTGCCATCCGGGACAGAGCCGCCATGGACTCGCCCTGGCTTCCGGTGGTGATAAGTACGGTTTCCTCTTTGTTATAATTCTTTAAATGTTCAATGTCAATGAGCGTATTCTCCGGAATATTGATATAGCCCAGCTCACTGGCCGTTCCGATGACATTCACCATACTGCGGCCTTCCACGACAACCTTTCTTCCGTACTTGTAGGCAGAGCTGATGATCTGCTGTACGCGGTCTACATTGGACGCGAAGGTTGCCACAATAATCCGGTTGTTCTTATGCTCTGCAAAGATCGAGTCAAAGGTTCTTCCCACACTGCGTTCCGACTGGGTAAAGCCCGGCCGGATTGCATTGGTACTGTCGCACATCAGCGCTAATACGCCCTTCTTGCCCAGCTCCGCAAACCGCTGCAGATCCGCCGGCTCCCCGAACACCGGGGTATAATCAATCTTAAAGTCTCCGGTATGCACGATGATACCCGCCGGAGTAAAAATGGCCAGTGCGGACGCATCGGCGATACTGTGGTTAGTCTTCACAAATTCAATGCGGAAACAGCCTAAATTGATGGACTGTCCGTGCTTTACCACCTTGCGGCGGACCGTCTTCATCATATTGTGCTCTTTTAACTTGTTCTCAATCAGACCGATGGTCAGCTTGGTTCCGTACACCGGCGCAGGGACATCTCTCAGCACATAGGGAAGTGCTCCGATGTGATCCTCATGTCCGTGGGTGATCACAAAGCCCTTTACCTTGTCGATGTTGTTCTTTAAATACGTTACATCCGGGATTACCAGATCAATTCCCAGCATGTCATCACTGGGGAAAGCCAGACCGCAGTCCACCACAATAATACTGTCTTCATATTCAAAGGCAGTCATGTTCATGCCGATCTGTTCCAGGCCTCCCAGCGGAATGATCTTTACTTTATTCTGTTTGTTTTCCTGTTTCAAATATGGCACCTCCGTTAGATATTATTTCACGTTCTTATTTCTCGATCTCAACACCAAGATCGCTCATCAGCTCTTCGAACAGGCGGGACATATAATCCAGTTCCATATCGTCCTCCACAAATTCGTAAGAAGCTTCCGGGTCCTCCGGGCTTGACGTATCTTTCAAAAGAAAGCAGTCTCCGTCTTCCTCTTTTGAATCACTTACTAAAAGATAGTTTTCTCCATTAATTTTAGTCTCTTCCAGCACATAAAATGTAACTTCTTCTCCATCATCGGTCTGCATGGTGATACTGTTTTCCAGTCCACCCAGTTCATCCAGTGCCTTTTCCAGATTATCCATTGCATTCGTCCTTTCTGTTATCCCTTTGTTTCTCCGCAGTCATAAAATCCAGATATCCCTGCAAAATCAATGCTGCCGCAATCTTATCAATCACTGATTTTCTGTTTTCCCGGCGCACGCCGCTTTCTATCAAAATCTGCTCTGCCGCAGTCGTAGTCAGACGTTCGTCCCATAAAATCACAGGAAGTCCCGTACGGCGCTCCAGCATCTCCTTGAATGCAAGAGTCTTATCCACACGTTCTCCCAGGGTATTGTTCATATTTTTAGGATACCCTAAAACAATCGTTTCAATCTCATATTCCTGAATCAGCGCTTCAATCCGCGCACAGGTCTGGCGCAGCTTATTCTCTTCCTTGCGGGTGATGGTTTCTACCCCCTGAGCGGTAAGTCCCAGCGGATCACTGACCGCTACTCCTGTCGTCTTAGAACCAAAATCCAGTCCAAGAATTCTCATATTCTGTTTTACCCATAACAAAACAAGCTGGCATAATGCCAACTGTCCTGCCTCTTTCTATTCACATTCTGTTTGCATCTGAAATGAAAAACTGCCTGCCGGCCCCGGAATCAGCGAAGCTTCGTATCCACATAAACCTTCATCAGTTCTTCCAGAATCTCATCACGTTCTACCTTCATAATCAGGCTTCTGGCGCCCTTATGACTGGTGATATAGGTTGGATCACCGGACATAATATAGCCTACCATCTGATTGATCGGATTATATCCCTTCTCAGTCAGAGCGACATAAACCTGCTGCAGAACCTGGCTTGCGTCCAGCTTCTTCTCTTCCTGTACTGCCTTAAAAAATTGTGTATTCGTGATATCGCCCATGATCTTATCCACGTCCTTTTAACTACTGTTTTCTATTCTACCCTAAAATAACATATTCGGCAAGTGGTATTTTACGAGCATGAGCCTTGCTGCGCCGGATTTACATGAATCATCACATGCTTTACCTTCGGAAAATTCTTTTCTATATCTTCATGCACCGATTCTGCAATCTCATGCGCTTTTCTTAGCGTATAATCCGCATTTACCTCAATCTCCAGATCCACATAGATCTTATTTCCGAACATACGGCTCTGCAGCAAATCAATTCCACACACTTCCCCATGATTCATGACACAATCATAGATGTTCTTCTCCGTCTTCTCATCACAGGAATGATCCACCATCTTGTTGGTGGCATCCATAAAGATATCAAAAGCCGCTTTGGCAATGAATACAAAAATCACCAGGCTGGCCACGGAGTCCATGATAGGGAAGCCCATTCTGGCGCCTGCAATTCCGATCAGGGCACCAACAGAAGAAAATGCATCCGAACGGTGATGCCATGCATCCGCCATCAGCGCAGAGGAATCAATTTTCTTTGCATAATGACGAGTGTACCAGTACATCGCTTCCTTCGTCAGAATAGACACAATCGCCGCAATCAGCGCCAGCATTCCCGGCATAGCAATTGACTCATAGCTTCCCTGTGCAATAGCCCGTAGGGCCTGTACTCCGATCCCCACTCCGGTCAGGAACAATAGCACTGACAAAAGAATTGCCGCCATACATTCCATCCGTTCATGACCGTACGGGTGATTCCGATCCGAAGCCCTGGCTGAGAGCTTCACACCAATAATCACGATCACTGTGCTGACCACATCGGATGCCGAATGAATCGCATCGCTGATCATTGCGTTGGAATGGGCAAGGATACCCGCCAGCAGTTTAAAAACTGACAGCATCACGTTTTGAAAAATCGTAACGGTAGATACCCGGTTTGTAACCTTCTGAAATTCTTTTGCCGCAGCCTCATTTCTGTCTTCCGCCATTCTGTTTTTTTCCATATTCTGTTACCTCCTAATTCAAAGAAAAGATAACTCAATGTCACAAATGCTTCATGGGATGCTTTAAAGACACGGAAAAAAGAGTATAAAAACACCCACGAATCAGTATAAGTAACTACTGTCCCGTGGGCGAAAACCACTGCCTCATAAATGGCCCGACTCCATGGCAGAACGCCATTGGTCTGATCAGTTTGTACTGTAGCTTAATATGCAGTGCAAAGAGTCAGATTATCATATCACTTCTATCGTATGCTGTCAATGCTTTTTAGTGCATCGGACATGCATGCTTTTCTTCTTTTCCTGCTTCTCTTCTCAGCGCACGCACATAGATCATCTCGCCGGCAATGCTGACCGCAATCTCCTCCGGTGTGACTGCCTTGATTGCCGTTCCAATGGGCGTATGAACGCTGGCAATCGCCTCCTCCGGCACTCCGGCTTCCCGAAGCTTTTTATTCACCGCCGCCGTCTTTGCCCGGGAACCAATCACGCCGATATAGGCAAGCGGACCGCGAAGCGCCTGCTCCTGTACCTCATAATCATGACTGTGGCCATTGGTCATCACCACCACATAATCCTCTGCACTCAGTGTAAGAGAATCCGCAATCTTTAAATAATCCCCGCAGATCACCTGATCCGCATCCGGAAAACGATCCGCATTGGCGAACTCCTCCCGGCAGTCAAACACAGTAACCCGGAATCCAACGCTCTTTAAGATGGGAGCCAGGGCATAGGAGCAGTGACCGCCGCCAAAAATAACAACCCGCTCTCCTACCGGAAGAGGAATAGAGAAGCAGTTTTCCTCCGGCAGCTCCTCCCTAGTCTCGCACAAAAGTGGTGCACTGCCGTCCAGATGCAGTACCAGCCAGCCCGGCCTTCTCTCGTTTACCCATGCCAGAAGCTGTCCTGCCAGTTCCTTCCATCCCTCATCCGTTCCCGAAATATACTGAAAATACACGGTCAAGTCGCCTCCGCAGACCATACCGATATCCTCTTTTGCATTGCGGTGCAGTCGGAATTCATGGATCCCGGATTTCTTTTCCTTCAGAAACTCCATCGCCAGCTCCTCGGACCTTCTCTCCACCGCTCCGCCGCCGATGGTTCCCGTAATCCGGCTTTCACTTCCCACCAGCATCTGAGAACCGGCCCCTCTGGGCGTGGAACCCTGATCCGCGATGATCGTCACCAGAACGGTATCATGCTTCTTCTCCATCTCATATAACAGCTTTGCAAAAATCGTATTCATCTCTGTTCCTCCCTCTTTCTTTTCCGAAACGCTTTAAACCACTCTAGATCATTCTATTGGAACGTTCTGTTCTTTCTTGCATCCTCCGCCTCAAACTGAAGCCAGCCGATTCTTTTTCGGTGCGGCAGGTAGAACGGAAACTTCTTCTCTCCCATTGAAATCAGCTTCTTTTTCAAAAATTCGTCCGTGATCAGCTTTTTTTCCTCTTCAGGACTGTAGATCTCAAAAAACCGTTTCGCGTCCGCCATAGTACGAAACGGCTGTCCGAACTCCAGCTCCATTGTCCGGCTTTCAAAAGGGATTCCCTGCTGTTCCAGATATTCTGCCGCCTTTCCAAAGCTGTCATGACATTCGGTATGCTCCCCCGCGGAGAACCGGTGAACCACATCATTCTTTTTTAAGGCAACCACAGTTCCCTGGCACTGCAGCGCAGCAATCCTAAGGATGTCCTCGATTGCTCCGTAAAAGCAGAATATCATGCCGTCATATTCATAACTCTGCCTTTCTTCCCCAACACTTCCATTTTCCTCTTCCGATACCGATAATTCCATATCGCAGCATCGAATCTCAACATTCCTGATTCCCTGCTTTCTGCAATTCTCTTCCAGCACCTGTAGCACTCTGGCATCACGGTCCACCGCCGTCACTTTTCTCACCTGACGGGCCAGTTCCAGAGAAAGATGGCCCAGACCGCAGCCCACATCGCAGACATGCGCCTCCGAAAGAAAACAGGGCAAAAGGAGCTTTGCCAGCTCCCGGTGATAATTCGAATATTCTGAAGCATCCTGCATGAAACGGATGCCGTCCGGATCCCAGTGAAACATATGTTATCCCCCAAATCAAAAACCATATCAAATAGCAGTGAATCACGTTCTGTCATCAGAATGATTATACTATTTTTCAATATTTTTGTAAATAAATAACCTTATTGTGGGTTGCGGCTATCCGCTTCAATTACCAGTGACTGATTTTTGTATTCTAAAAGCTATCCATCCGTTAAGTCCTATTCGAGCTTCTCTATTACCGTAATTTTCTTACTCCGCAAACTGAAATCTATCTCTTTTTCAAAATTATATCATGCTATCTTGTTTGTACAAAATTAATATTAGCAATATTCCTGTCATGCTGGCAATACTCTCCGTAACAGGAAATGTCCACCATACTGCATTTAATCCTATAAAATGAAATATCCAGGCCAAAGGGACAAGAAGAAATATCTGCCGTAACACAATGATAAAAAGACTAATCTTTATATGTTCAATCCCTTGTAAGTAGGAA
>JAEDOC010000080.1 GCA_016302185.1 Clostridium sp.
TCCGTATTCTCCCGCTCCGCTAACCGGCCTTTTTCAAAGAATTCCTCCCGTTCCATCCTCATATGTTCTTCTTCATTATACTCGTAGATACTCACCGCTCTCGCCTCCGCTCTGTTTTTCTCCAAAAACTCCCGCAGAATCCCTTCCTGAATACACTCTGTAATTGCCCGTTCCACCGCATCGGTAATTGCCAGCTGCTTTGCATATTGCCGCATTGCCGTTCAAAAATCTCTCTGCTTTTCAATATTGGGTGTAAAGCATTGAGATTTCTGAATTGATTTAGAATAACTGAATCGGCCAAGCCGAAAGAAAGATAGAAACTTCATGCTTTAGAAATATTCTACCATTCAGGATCCGGGAATTCAAGATAAATATTCTATTTACCAATCATTCTTCCGGAACCCAGACATCGCCGCCACTCGTAAACAACGAATGACGGCGATGTCTCCCAATCGCTAATTTACCTTTCTCTGCTCTGCTCTCAGCCGTTCCAGCTTCGCTTTCCCCGCACTTCCGCAAATTCCTCCGGATTCTCCATCACGGCGTTCCAGCGCCGCAGCTCCTTGGGCAGCTCCTGCGAAGCATCCTTCTTCCACTGGTTCTGAATCAGCGTATCGGCCAGGCCGGCCGCAGCGATACGAATCTCCCCCTTTTCTTCTGCCTCAGCCACAGAATCTTCCCTTGTAATCTCCGTCCGCATCCGAATCCCGGACAGACTGTAAAGCAGCTGCGATATGGCCGTTTCCGAGAACAGCTCCTTCCGATATCTTATCATCCGTTCCACCGTATTCAGCGCATTCTCCATGGAACTGCGCTCGCTCCACATCAGCTGCTGAATGAGCAAATCCGTGGCATACTGCATCCCCTGTTCGGAAAATAAATGCTGTTCCGGATACTTTGCTGACAGAATCAGCGCATTATACCCGGCATGCCGCTGGGAAGAATCGTGGGAAAGAAAGCTTTTCTGCAGTTCCTCTTCCTCCCGGAGCGCACACGGCAGCCACTGACTCCAAAGCACCTGCAAACCGCAATTGTGGATCCCAGACTCACGAAAACCTTCCAGAATCCGATGCATCCGCTCACAATCCTCCCCGGAAGGAATCCAGTCCTTTACAAAAAGTGTCAGCTGCAGCATGGCCTCCGCAGAAGCATACAGTAACGATCGGGAGCTGTCTCCCAGAGAAAACCAGTCATTATCCCGATTCAAATTTGCCTGCAGAGACAATACTCGGGCTTCAAAGCCCTCTAACAGCTCACTCATATCCTGCGGCAAAAAAACATCTCTTGTCGCAGCACTGCTGAGTTCATGCAGAAGCGCCCAGTCATTCTGTGTGCGTCTCCCTTTTCCGCAATAGCCCAGTACCTCCTCTTTCAGAGTTTTTCTGAGCGCCTCCTTCACTTCAATCCAGGTATGTTCTTCCCCTTCTTCCGTCTCCGGCGGCAGCAGACGCAGACAGATGGTTCGATTCCATCCGGCAGGAACCTGACAGGAGCCATTCTTCCAGAGGAATGAGCTTACCCTTTTTATCTGCCGCTCCGAAAGAAAGCCCCACGCCCAGCAATACATTAATCTGCGTCTGGCGATTCCATTCTCTTCCCGTTTCTCATCCTCGGCAGCAGGAAATAAGGAACTCTCCAGATTCAGCTCCAGATTTTCCTCACAGGAGGCAAAGGTTTCCGGCAATTTCACCATTTCCAGAGGATCCTGGAACCGTCTTCGCTCCTCTTCCTTCGGCAGCATCGGAAAATTTACCAACTCCGGTAACATCCGAACTTTTTCCTCCGTGGAAAACGAGCGAAGCAGGCGCTCCATCAGTATCGCGCCATTGGAAAAGCAATCTCTTTTTTCGCTTTCATAGATCTGTTTTGCCAGCTCAAATAACTTCCAAAGCACCGGTTTGGAGCATTTGCAGCAGAGTCTCGACAAGGTTTCTATCAGCACCGGAGCAGCAAAACCGCTAAAGCCTCTCGCAGCAAACCAGTCCTCCGCCTGCACATCCTCCAGGCACATCCGAACCGCTTCCATATAGAATTCTGCCCTCTGATCCACTTCCGCTGCTGTCCAGCTGCTCAGCAGCGGGCGAGTCAGGACATCCTGTACTCCTTTTTCCTGATTCGCCCTGGCAAGAGTCAGAATACTCCAGTCCGGTGCCGCAGCGGCCAGGCGCTCTGCCGCACCGCAGGCTGCCTTGTTCCCGCCATTTACATTATATATCCGGAACGGATGCCCTGTCTCCTCACGAAACCGAAGAAACGCAAAGGCATCCATCAATTCCGTATCCTCCCGCATGGAAACCGTCGCCGTTCTCTTTCCGAAATCAAAGCTGGGCGAGCTGGTCTTCACCGTATACGGTTCCCACACATTTTCCATCTTATTGGCATAAAATGCTTCGTTGTCCTCCCAGGAAATGCGGTAACGGTAATGCTCCTCTCTCCTGCGTTTCTCCAGCTCCTTCCGCTCCGAATCCCGGCTCTCCTTCCCTTCCGGAGTCTCCGGTTCTTCCCCGGAACGATACCAATCGCTTTCATCCGCCTGAGAAACATACTTCTGAAGGCTCATCAGCGCACTTTCTAACGATAACAAAGCCAGATCCGGCATCTTTTTCTCTTTGATACGCTTCCTTACTGCCAGAATGGTATTCCTTAACAGCTCCCTGGCTTCTTTTACCTCACCGCATTCCGCCAGAAGACCGGCACGGCGCAGAGCCCATTGCGGCACCTGCTCTGCCGCGTCCCAGTGTTTCAGGCATCTCTTTACCTCCGCGATCCGATAGCGGAATAACGCATACATACATTCCTCGAAAACCATCCGATGGTGATTCTCCGAAGAAAAATTCTGCCGCATGCCGGAAAGCTTCGCATGCAGCGTCTCCCAGTCCTCCCACAATCCGCTTTCTCTCAGATCCCGAAGCATGGAAAATCGAACCGGCAGGCAGCGCAGCTCCTCTTCCGGACCGCAGCTTCGCTCCAATATCTTATCATAGCACTGCAGTTCCGATCTAAACGGCGGTCGAAGACACTGTTCTCTCAGCCAATCATATTCCAGCAAAAAATCCAGTTCCCCTGCCAGCGGTTCTTCTGAATATCCGCACTGATTCAGATAAGATTCCGCACTTCTCCGCAGATGAAGTAATGCATCCCGCCGATGCTTGGGCACAGTCAGCCATCCCGGATAGGAAGCACGCACCCTTCTCAGGATCTCCGCGATCTCCGCAATCGGCCGTTCTGACGGAAGAATAAGCATTTCCGGCCAGGCCGAGGGATCATTTTCCTCCTGCTTTTTCAGCAGATAATCCAGCGCCGCCTCATACTGCTGCCGTACCGGCTGGCCCGGCGCACAGTGAGAAATATCCACCGGTATAATCTTCTTCCGGTACAAAAGCTTCTTTTCCGCCTCTGACGGATCCTGATGGGTCAGCAGATAAATATTGGGAGAATTATCCGAGCCCAGATTATCGCGAATCCAGCCAATCCACTTTTCAAAATTCGGATCATCCCCGGAAAAACCGATCAGACAGAGCGTATTCTCCAGCAGCGCCTGCTGCACCGTATTCACAAAAGGCGCAAAAATCTGGGGATAGGTCCGATAATCCTCCGATGTAATGATAAATGGCCGCTGGGAGGGAAACGAACCGTGAAGCTTCACAATCCGCGCCGTTCCGGAGCTGCCAATCAGATCATCCTTCGTTGTAATCACAGAAAAGGATTCTTCCGTCATATCATCGCCGGCCCGCTCCAGCAGAGTATCATAATTCGTCGTAAAAATATCACTCCAAGGCAGCTTCAACAGCTTCCGATGCAGAGAAGAAGGCCGATATCCCTGATCCGGAATCTGCTCCAGCAGCAGATGATCCAGCTCCGGCCGGCCAAAAACCGCCTCCACCCGTTCCGCCAGCACAAGAGGACTCACACGCAGCAGCCGTTCCCGCTCCGCATCATCCGAAGAAAGCTTATTTACAAAAGCCTCCGCCAGCTGCGGCCAGGTGGGACTGTCAGGAAATGAATCATCCGGCTTGTCCGCATTCCGGCTGAACCCGGCGCCTACCAGAATCGCCGCATGATGCTCTTTTAAATGCTTTGCAATTAAATCCAGATATGTAAAACAGGTACTCATTCCAATAGCTACTTCACCTTTCTCAGCTCTGCTCTCAGCCGTTCCAGCTCCGCTTCCGCAGCATCCGCTCTCATTTTTTCCACTTCCGCGCGCTTCCGTTCCCGCTCCGTATTCTCCCGCTCCGCTAACCGGCCTTTTTCAAAGAATTCCTCCCGTTCCACCGCACCGGTAATTGCCAGCTCTTTGGCATATTGCCGCACTCGCCGTTCAAAATCTCTCTGCTTTTCAATATTGGGTGTAAAGCATTGAGATTTCTGAATTGATTTAGAATAACTGAATCGGCCAGGCCGAAAGAAAGATAGAAACTTCATGCTTTAGAAATATTCTACCATTCGGGATCCGGGAATTCAAGGAGAATATGAAAAAGGGAGACATCGCATCTCCCCTTTCACTTACAATATGATACAGCCCACAATCTTCTTTCCTAAAGACTCTGCCAGCTCTTTTTCCTGTTCGATTGTGCTGCAGGCAGATACGCCCCGCTGCTCTACTAAGATCACAGCATCGCATTCCGGTACCAGCTTCAGCGTCTGAAGAGACTGGGCTATATTCTCGCCGCAGATCAGTTCCACACCGCTCAGCTGCGCTTCTAAGCCGGAAGCCACACTCTGGAGCTGTTCTTTTGCTATACTTCCTGTCACCAGAAGCTTTCCTCCGTCCGAATACAGGTTATGAAGGGTGACAGCCGCTCTGCTGAGCACCACCTCATCGGAAAGGCTGTGCAGCTTTCCTCCCAGCTTCTGCAGCAGACGGTCAATACCGGAAAACGCACCGGTCTTCGGCTGCTCGGAGAACACGCCCAGCACCGGGATTCCGTAAGCAGACTTCATCTCATCCTCCGTGCGCAGCTTTCCGCTCAATACGTAAAGCATCGCCCAGAAGAACGCCACCAGGAAGGCACCGGCAAAGGCGCCAATGACACCAAACTTGATGCCGGTCTTCAACATCTGACGATTGGAGTATGCAGACGGTAGCTCCGGCTCCTTCAGCTCGTCCAGCGCCTTTTCCTTGTCCGTCAGGGATTTCTGATAGGTAGCGATCAAATCACGGTTCTTCTTCTGGGTGTCCGAAAGGCTCTGATCCACACAGGTGCCGACAGACTCATTCACCAGCACCAGGGTATGACCTCCCACCTCTTTCGCAATTTCATCATGGCGATCCTGAATCTGACGGATAATCTCACTCAGAAGAGCTGCTGCCGCTTTCTCCGTCTCCTCCGCCACCGTAATCGTAAAGGTATTGCTGCTGTAATCCAGAGCTACACTGGTCACTTCCTTTAAATAAATAATGTCCCGTCCGGTTTCCTCCGACAGCTCCTTCCAATCCACACATCTGGTCAGATTCGAGGTATAGACCCGGACAATACTGTCCGTCGGATCCAGCGGAGCCGCAATGGGAAGATTGTCCCATTCCGCATTATCCAGCTTTACAAAAAAATCAGCAGAAGCTTCCGGCTTCGCATAGGCATCCAGCTTCATCAGAATAGACTCTTCCAGATACGTCTCCTGTGCCTCGATAGCAGCCTGCAAAAGCTCTACCTCCCGCTCGCCGGAGGCTAAGGCTCTCTCATAGTCCTCCTGATCCTCTGTATACTGCTCCTCCAGCTTCTGATACGCTTCTGAATCCGAACGAACCGCCAGACCGGACGCCACCTTATAGCCGCCCAGCGCAATTCCCAGAAGCACCGCCGCCAGAATCAGCTGACGCCATTTCTGCAGCACATAAAAAATCAAATCCTTTAAATCAATTTCCTTCTCGTATTCATTCTCGTAATTCATTCCCGGCATCTTCCTCCTCTATCTGGAACCCTTCCCCTTCAGCACAACAATCACAGTCATGATCAGGATCTTGATGTCCTTTAATATCGTCCAGTTGTCAATATACTGCATGTCCAGCTTTACCACCTCATCAAAATCCGTGATATCACTGCGCCCGCTGATCTGCCACATCCCGGTCAACCCCGGTGTCATACTGAGGCGGCATTTGTGCTTCGCCTCATACTGCTCAAACTCATCCACGGTCGGCGGACGGGTTCCCACCAGACTCATATCTCCCTTCAGCACATTCCAAAACTGCGGAAGTTCATCGATACTGGTCTTACGGATAAACTTTCCCACCTTCGTAATCCGCGGGTCATCCTTCATCTTGAACATCAGACCCTGAACCTCATTCTGCGCCATCAGCTCCTTCTTCCGCTGCTCCGCATCCTGATACATGGAACGGAATTTATAAAAGGTGAATTTTCTTCCGTTCTTGCCGATACGGGTCTGTCCGAAGAACACCGGTCCCGGGGACTCCAGCTTGATCGCCGGCGCCACAAAGATGGTGGCAATTCCCAGAATCACCATTCCCACCAGACTGCCAACCACATCCAGCATCCGCTTCATCACCAGTTCTCTGGAAGAAAGCAGATTTCTGGCAAAGGTCACCACCGCGTACTTTCCAACCCGGTTCAAGGTTCTCTTCCCGTGAATATCCAGGTTGAAAATATCAATATCCACATTTACGATAATTCCCATGGTCTCCAGCTCCTGGATCCAGGAACGGACCTGACGGGAATTCAGCCGCTGCGGATCCGAGAGAAACACCTCATCCACATCATGGTGAATCACATACTCCATAAAATCGACCGCACCGGATACGATAGGAATCCCCTCGATCTCATCTCCCGTCCGCTCCTCGTCCAGAATCACCAGACCGGTAATCAGGCGGTTCCACTCATTATAACGGACGATATTTTCCACTACCTCCGGCACCCGCTCCGCTGTGGTCGCGATCAGCATCCGATTACTGTACTTGCTGGTCCGGTAAATCTTCAGAAGATATTGCTTTACCAGCAGGTGTATCAGATATGTAATTACTGTATTGGCAATGGCAAAATAGCCGAATACCAGACGGGACAGCAGGCTGGCCCGGTGCATCAGATAAAGAATCAGCACCCAGCACATCGCCAGCACCAGTTGCGCCTTCAGTACCGAGATCAGCTCCTCAAAATACCCCCGGCGGAAAAAATGACGGTTATAATCAAATATCATCCCCGCCAGCACGGAGATGCCCAGAAGCATCGGAAGCAGCCACAGCTGATCCCAATCCCGGTTAATTCCCAGCCAGCTATGATATCTCAATTGAAATGCTACCAGCATACTGAGCAATACACACAGCGCATCCAGCAGCGGCAGCAGCATATTCTCAATTGTTCTTTTCTGCTGAAACATGATAAAACTCTCTCCTTTGTATCACCAGTTCCCGGTCTTTTATCAAAAGACACTCGTTTTATTATAGGCGGCAAAAGAAGCTCTGTCAATGGCAGCTTCTTTCCTGCCTGTTTTCCCGCCGCAAAAGCACCGAAACCAGCGGTTCCTTCATCAGAAACAGTGCCATACCATACACTCCGAAAAAACAGATGCAGGAAACCAGAAGAATCAGAAACGGCCCGTCGAAAACAAGCAGGGTCCAGGCCGAAGCCAGCACCGCCAGCACCATGGCCGCTAAGATCTTCCCCACAGGAATCCCGGCAAAGAGCCGTACCGGCACCGTCCTTATCGCATACAGCTGCACAAAGAGCACCGCCGTCTCCGCCGTCAGCGTGCCGATGGCAGCTCCCGACGCGGAAAAACGCGGAATCAGACAGCCATTTAAGATCACATCCACCACGGCTCCCGCCGTCACCGCATGAAGCACCGATGTTTCCCGGCCCAGAGGAACCAGCATCTGAATTCCCATCACATTGGTGACTCCGATCAGCACCAGCGTCGGCATGATGATGCACATGGGAAGCACCGATCCCTCAAATGCCGGGCCCGCCAGGAATACCACACCCGCTCTGGCAAATACCATAAAATAGAGTGCCATGGGGAGAGAAATCACCAGGATCAGATGCATCATTTTCTTTAAAATCCCATAAAATTCCTCAAACATCCCCTTATCCACATAGTAGGACGCCCGGGGCAGAAGGACCGCACTGGCCGAGGTCACCAGCGAAACCAGCAGTGACTTTACCTTTACCGCCGTAGAATAAAGCCCCACCGCCGCGTCATCCTTCAGGAAGCCCAGCATCACATTATCCAGATTGGTATAGATCGTGGTGGCCACCGACAGGGAAAAGAACACAAAAATCATCCGAAAATGGCGTCTGAGATCATAGCCGCCCACCGGATGGATGTAAATATATTTTCTAAGATTGCAAAAGTTCAACACGTAGGAAGCCGAAGTGGCCAGCACCAGCAGTGCTCCGTAACACACATAGTCTTCCCGGGTCCGGATAAGCAGAAACATCAGTACCAGAGAAATCCCCTGAAAGGCCATGGACCTTGCCGTGATATAGCGGTACTTCTCCAGCGCATTATACAGCCACTCCGCACCGATGGCATTCAGGCCGATATTCAGCCCCACCACGGTAAACAGAAGCCGTTCCGAAGAAAACCGCGGCACCAGCAGCACCGCCGCCGCGTACACCAGATAGACCAGCACACAGCAGCAGAGATTAATCAACAGCAGCTCATGCACCGTCCGGGACAGCTCCTCCTTATCCTCCCGCACCTTTGCGCAGGCTCTGATTCCATAGGTGGGAATCCCCAGCTGGGTAAACATGGAGAAATAACTCACCACCGATAACGCAAAGGTAACCTTTCCCGTTCCCTCCGGCAGAAGAATTCTAGAAACATACGGAAAGGTTATCAATGGAAACAGGAGCGATGACAATTTAAAAATCGCATTCAAAACCATATTCAGTTTTAAAGACGGATTCTCTCTGCTCATCATAGCTCCCTGCATCAATCTAACTATTTTAATTATTATCACACAAAAAATATGAAAATACCATTCCGGTTTTCTTAATATTTCTTTAAGACTCCTCCAAAACCGGTGCACCGAAGGAATGGCCGACGATTCCTGAAGTTCTGAAGCCAGAGGAGAGGGGAGATTTTGAATTAATCTTTTTCTGTCTGTCATTGTATAGTTCTCAGTATGTATCAAATACATATTATTTTCATAATATAGGAATATAGAAGTCTTCCATTATTTTACAATTAAAAATCTCCAAAAAAGTTGACTTTACCCGAAGATTTGTTATAATTAAGTTAACTCATCTAACA
>JAEDOC010000081.1 GCA_016302185.1 Clostridium sp.
TCGGAGTTTCACCGAATCATGCCTTGCGGCTCGTGGGCTGTACCACCGGTAGGGACTTACACCCTGCCCTGAAGATTTTATTCAATTAACGTAAATAAGTATACTCCTGTGCGTACGGTTTGTCAACTGTGTTTATCGCACCGTTCCCAGCCGCCCAAACGGCCAGACACGGAACACAATTTTTCCCACTACCTGCTCCTGGGCTACACACCCGACGGCAGTATTCCGGGAATCCACCGAAGTGGAACGATGATCACCCATCACAAATATTTTTCCGTCCGGCACCTGATAAGGCAGCTCGATATCCGTATCACCCAAAGCTTTTTCCACCAGATAGGGCTCCTCCAATACAGTGCCATTGACAGAAACTGCGCCGTCCTCATCAATGTTGACCCACTCGCCGGGACGGGCAATTACACGTTTTACAAGAATCTTATTGTTATAATAGAATGAAATAATATCTCCCGGCTCAAAGTTGGAAGTTTTCACCGTACAGATGATCTCACCGTCCTGAAGCGTCGGAGTCATGGAACTGCCATAGATCCTCAGCACCGGAAGCCACAGCGTCGCCACCAGAACCGCCATGGCAGCTACAGTAATCAGCATATAGATGGTACTTCGAAGAACCGAATGATAACGGTATCTGTATCTGACTCGTTTTACCTCTTCTTCCAGCTGCGCAGTTGTCGGCAGCTGTCCGATCACGTGCTTTTTCACAAGCCGTTCTCCCCCTCAGACAACATCTTAATCAGCCGCTTCAGATCATCCCTCTGTTCCACAAACTGATCCATTCTTCTGCGCGTTTCCTCCCAGGTATGGCTGGCATTCTCCTCCGCCTCCTGCGTCATGTGAAGGCACCTTTTCTTTGTTTCTTCCTCCATCGCCTGACACTTCTCCCTGGTATCGGCCAAAAGCTGCTCTGATTTTCGGCGGCTCTCTTCCTCCATCTTCGCACAGATAGATTCCTGTCGTAAACTTAACGATTGAATATTTTCCACATACTGATCTGCGGCCTTCTGAGCAGCTTCAAACACACCATTCAGCTGCAGTGATGCCTCAGCAATAGAGCCGGCTTTCTCCAGCAATATCCGGCGACGGCTTATAATCTCCTCCATCCGGCTTAACTGTTCTTTCAGATTGTCAATCTCACGGCTCTGTTCCAGCAGCATCTCCAAAAGTTCTGTACGATTCAGCCTTCTAAGCTCTTTCTCTGTCATGTCCGTTTTCTCTGCTCCGAAGCACAAGCATCACAATCGCCAGCACTACAAACCCAACACCGGTGCCAGCAAAACCATTTCCGGTGATACCGGCTGCCAGATATCCCACAAAGCAGCAGGCCGCCACACAGAGTGCATATGGAATCTGTGTAGAAACGTGATTGATATGATCGCACTGCGCACCGGCAGAAGCCAGAATCGTTGTATCGGAAATCGGAGAAATATGATCGCCGCACACTGCGCCTGCCAGAATCGCAGCAGTTACAATACTCAGTGTATTAATATTCTCTGCACCTACCACAGCAAAAGCGATAGGAATCAGGATACCAAAGGTACCCCAGGAGGTACCGGTGGAAAATGCCAGTCCGATGGCCACCAGGAACATAATTGCCGGCATCAGAGTACCAACCAGTGCACTTCCGCCCACCACAGAGCTGACATAGCCGCCAATATTTAAGTAGTCCGCATTACAGATACCGGACAGAGTCCACGCCAGAGACAGAATCATGATCGCCGGTGTCATCGCCTTGATACCGACGGTCAGGCACTCACAGAACTCACCGAAACGAATCACCCGTCTTACCATGTAGAAAATGAAAATAAATACCAGAGTAAAGAAGGATCCAAGTACAAGGCTTAAGGAGGAATCACAATCTGCAAATGCATCAATGATTCCGACTCCATCCAGAATTCCTCCGGTATACAGCATTCCGCTGATACAGAAAACAATAAGCACAGCAATCGGAAGTACCAGATCGATTACCTTGCCATTGCCGCCAATGACTGTCTGTTCTCCTTCCACAGTCTTCTCATGACCATCCTTTGCCACCTTCTCCTCATAATTCTTCATGGCTCCAAAATCAATATCACCAAGAATCATGAACAGCATGAAAGCAATGGTTAACAGCGCATAGAGATTGAACGGAATCGTTTTTAAGAAAAGGCCGAAACCATCCACGCCGCTGCCCTCCGGCAGGGAAGAGCCAACCGCTGCTGCCCAGCTGGAGATCGGTGCGATGATACAGATCGGTGCTGCAGTCGCATCAATGATATAGGCCAGCTTTGCTCTGGTTACTTTATGCTTATCCGTCACCGGACGCATTACGGTACCAACGGTCAGGCAGTTAAAATAGTCATCCACAAAAATTAAGGAACCAAGAAGCATGGTTGACAAGAGCGCACCCTTTTTGCTCTTAATCGTCCGGGAAGCCCACTCACCATATGCTTTGGATGCGCCTGACTTCGTAATCAGAGCAACCACAATTCCTAAAAATGCCAAGAACAGGATGATATTGACATTTCCGCCAATCTTACCTCCCATAATGTCAATTACCGTCTCTACTGCGTGAATCGGATTCGCTCCCACAAAGAGAAACGCGCCGGATAAGATACCAATCAACAGTGAAAGGTATACTTCCTTCGTTGCCAATGCCAGCGCAATCGCAACAATCGGTGGAATCAATGAAAATATTGTACCACTCATGTATTTTACCCCCTTTTTCTCAGGCCTGAAAAAGAAAGAGTCTCCCAAAAGAAAAAGCAGCGGTAGAAAATACCACTGCTTCACTGCACGCATCATGAAGTAATAGCGCCTCCACCTTCCGGTGAGAGTGCACAGTCTCTTAAACTGTACCCCAACATCACGATCTGCGAAAAAATCGTCTGTTTCGGCGGATGCTCCTTTCCCTGCCCTTCTTCGGCCTTCGCTGCCTCCGGATAGCTACTGATAACCTCCGCGCCTCTATCTTTGACCTGTATTATTGTAACTTTAATCATACGTTGATTACATACTTCTGTCAATCTTTTTCGCATAAAAAATGCCGGAATCCCTTGATTTTCAAGAGATTCCGGCACTTCTATTCCCTTTTGTCCGTTCTTGCAGTCTAAAAGGCAGCCGTCTCCGACTCTGATTCTTCCGCCAATTCCAATGCCATTGCCTCGTATTTTGCCAGAATAATACTCTGAATCATATCACGGGTTCCCGAATTGATCGGGTGGGCAATATCCCGGTATTCACCGTCTGCAGCTTTGCGGCTCGGCATAGCGATAAACAGCCCCTTCTCCCCCTCAATTACCTTGATATCATGAACCACAAACTCATTATCCAGTGTAATTGAGACAATGGCCTTCATCTTGCCTTCTTTCTCTATTCTTCTAACCCTCACGTCCGTAATCTGCATACAATAACCCCTCTCTGTATCTTTTTACCGCGTTCTTCGCCCGGTCTTTACTCTCCGCTGTTTTATAATGTAAATCTCTCGTTCTTCTCGATCACAATCTTTAAATTCTCCGGTGTGCCGATATGCGTTGTGTTTGCACGAATGGTATCGCGGCTCTCCACGATACAATTCTCAATTACCGTATTGTCACCGATATAAACGTCATTTAAAATCACGGAATTGCGAATGATACAGTTATTTCCCACATAAACCTTTTTAAACAAAACCGAATTCTCCACGGTTCCGTTCAAGATACAGCCGCTGGAAACCAGGCTGTTCTTCACAACTGCGCCCGGATTATATTTTGCCGGCGGCAGATCGTCTACCTTGGAGTAAATCTCCGGATATTCCTTGAAGAAGTAATGACGCACCTCCGGTTTCAGGAAATCCATATTGGTCTGATAATAGGAATCTACAGAAGCGATATTGCTCCAGTAGGTATTCAGCTTATATGCATAGATACGCTTTAAATTCTTATAACGTACCAGAATATCTTTTACAAAATCATACCGATCCTCAGCGGCACAGCGCTCGATCAGCTCAATCAGCTGACGGCGGCGGATCACATAGATACCGCAGGAAATCGTATTGGAGGTTGCCACCATCGGTTTCTCCTCAAAATCGATAATCCGTCCGTCCTCATTGGTCTTTACCAGACCGAACCGGGTAACATCCATATCTGCCGGCATATCCTTGCAGACAACAGTGATATCTGCCTTCTTCTCAATATGGTATTCCAGAACCTTATTATAATCCAGCTTATAGACACCGTCACCACTGGCCAGAACCACATAAGGCTCATGACTCTTCTTTAAGAAATCCAGATTCTGGTAGAGGGCATCTGCGGTTCCTCTGTACCAGTCGCTGCTCTCTGCCGTAATCGTCGGAGTAAACACATACATACCGCCCTGCTTACGACCGAAATCCCACCATTTGGAAGAACTTAAATGCTCATTTAAGGAACGGGAATTGTACTGGGTCAATACCGCCACACTCTGGATATGGGAGTTGCTCATATTGCTGAGTGCGAAATCAACACTGCGGTAGCTTCCGCCGATAGGCATCGCTGCAATTGCTCTCTTGTTGGATAATTCTTTCATTCTCTTGCTGTTACCGCCAGCTAATACGATACCGATTGCTCTCATTGTACGCCACCTGCCTTTACTATGTAGTCACCGCTCTCCAGCACTCCGTCATGGTAGTCCTCCGCCGCAGTCACACCGGAAATCGCTGTATTCTTTCCAATCTGAACTCCGTCCGGAATCACCGAACGCTCTCCGATCGTCACCAGATCAAACTGGTAGACCTTCGGATCATACTTGCTCGGCGCATACTCTCCGACGCCAAGCTTCGCATTCTTTCCAACCACAACATCCTCTGCAATGATCGCTTTATTAACCTCGGTTCCTTCCCCAATGGTGCTTCCCTTCATAACGATGGAATCCCTCACCACCGCTCCGGCCCCGATGGTAACACCGGCTCCGATAACCGAATTGATAACCTGTCCGTAAACCTCGGTTCCCTCGCCAATAATACTCCTCTCAATATGGGAATTCTCTGATATAAACTGAGGAGGAATAATATCGCTCTTTGTATAAATCTTCCAGTATTCTTCGTATAAATTAAACTCCGGAATGATATCGATCAGCTCCATATTGGCCTCCCAATAGGAACCCAGAGTTCCGACATCCTTCCAGTATCCGTTATACTCGTAAGCGAAAATTCTCTTGCCGGTGGAATGGCAATACGGAATGATATGCTTGCCAAAATCGCAGCCCGGCTCATCGGATAACTGAATTAAAGAATCTTTCAGTACCTTCCAGCTGAAAATGTAGATACCCATGGATGCCAGATTGCTTCTCGGAACCGCCGGCTTCTCCTCAAACTCTGTAATCCGGTTATTCTCATCCGTAATTACAATACCGAAACGGCTGGCCTCCTCGATCGGAACCTGCATCGCCGCGATGGTAACATCTGCATTGTTTGCCTTATGATACTCCAGCATCACTTCATAATCCATCTTATAGATATGGTCTCCGGAAAGAATCAGAACATATTCCGGATTATATGCTTCCATATACTCCAGGTTCTGATAAATCGCATTCGCCGTACCGGTGTACCAGTCGCTTCCTTTACTTCTCTCATATGGCGGAAGAACGGTTACACCTCCCACGTTACGATCCAGATCCCACGGAATACCGATACCGATATGCGCATTCAGACGCAATGGCTGGTACTGTGTTAAAACGCCGACCGTATCGACACCGGAATTGATGCAGTTACTCAGCGGAAAGTCAATAATACGGTACTTACCGCCGAAAGAAACCGCAGGCTTCGCAACCTTCTGGGTCAGAACGCCCAGACGGCTTCCCTGTCCGCCTGCTAAAAGCATAGCAATCATTTCTTTTTTAATCACGATATCACCCCTTGATGTTTCTAAATTTATGTAATTAATTGTGTCTACTATTATACCATACTTCAAAAAAATAGTGAACAAATTTTTATTCGATTTTGTTCCAAATTTGTGCATTTTCCGACATTTTCAGGGGGATGGCAATATATTTATGACTTTTTTCTTATAAATCCCATTCCGTGGGCATGTAACTCTGATTTGCAATCACAGGCATTTCCTCTTTCATTGTTTGAATAAAATGCTGAATATACTGCGGGTGCAAAGCATTCTTATGACTGACAAGATCAATCTTCAGTTTTCTTCCCAGGTTTTTAATCGGAAACATATACAGATAGTCCTTATGAAATCCCCCCTATCCCCTTGAATCAAAGTAAAAAATACAGTATAATGTCCGCATAAGAAAAGCCCCGCAACCACTTTATTTCTGCATCATTTCGCTTTTCTATGCGGGCAAACGCAAACGTTAAGGAGTAAACCAAGATGAATTTAGTAACAGTAAGAGAAATTTACCGCTCCAGAGAGAATTATCTGGACAAAGAGATTACCATCGGCGGCTGGGTCAGAAGTGTCAGAGGTTCCAAGGCCTTCGGCTTCATCGTTGTCAATGACGGAAGTTATTTTGAAACACTTCAGGTTGTTTATCATGATTCCCTGGAAAACTTCGCAGAGATTTCCAAGCTGAACGTAGGTGCAGCCATTATTGTAAAAGGTACTCTGGTTGCGACGCCGGAGGCAAAGCAGCCATTTGAGATTCAGGCGACAGAAGTGACTGTCGAAGGCCCGTCAGCCTCTGATTACCCGCTGCAGAAGAAACGCCATACCCTGGAGTATTTAAGAACCATCTCCCATTTGCGCCCCAGAACCAATACCTTCCAGGCCGTGTTCCGTGTGCGCTCTCTGGCGGCTTATGCCATTCACAAATACTTCCAGGAGCGTGATTTTGTCTATGTACACACCCCGCTGATTACCGGAAGTGACTGCGAGGGTGCCGGCGAGATGTTCCAGGTCACCACACTTGATCTGGCGAATGTTCCGAAGAATCCGGACGGCACTGTTGACTACACCCAGGATTTCTTCAATAAGCCGACCAATTTAACCGTAAGCGGACAGCTGAATGCTGAGACCTTTGCGATGGCATTCCGCAATGTCTATACCTTTGGACCGACCTTCCGTGCGGAGAATTCCAACACCACCCGCCATGCGGCTGAGTTCTGGATGATCGAGCCAGAGATGGCTTTCGCCGATCTGAACGACAACATGGCGATGGCAGAAAGCATGTTAAAATACGTGATCCGTTATGTCCTGGAAAATGCGCCGGAGGAGATGAATTTCTTCAACCAGTTTGTGGATAAAGGGCTGCTGGATCGCTTAAACCATGTGCTGAACTCCGAATTCGGTCATGTGACCTATACCGAAGCCATCAAGCTTCTGGAAGAGCACAATGATGAATTTGATTACAAGGTCTTCTGGGGCTGCGATTTACAGACAGAACACGAGCGCTATCTGACCGAGAAAATCTTTAAAAAGCCGGTTTTCGTCACCGATTATCCGAAGGAAATCAAAGCTTTCTATATGAAGATGAACGACGACGGCAAGACGGTGGCCGCGATGGACTGCCTGGTTCCGGGCATCGGCGAGATCATCGGCGGAAGCCAGAGAGAAGACAGCTTAGAGAAGCTTTCCGCACGTATGGATGAGCTGGGACTGAAGAAAGAGGACTATGGCTTCTATCTGGACTTAAGAAAATACGGTTCTACCAGACATTCCGGTTTCGGACTCGGCTTTGAACGCTGCGTTATGTACCTGACCGGTATTTCCAATATCCGCGACAGCATTCCGTTCCCGAGAACCGTAAACAACTGTGACTTATAATCCATTGAAAGCCAGAGCTGCCGCATCCTATCCGTTGCGGCAGCTTTTGCTATCAAAGGAAGAAAGGGGAGCAACTTGAAGTTTATCCATACCGGAGATATCCACTGGGGCATGTCCCCCGACAGCGACAAACCCTGGAGTAAAGAGAGGGCTCTCGATATCAGGGAGACCTTTGCCGCAATTATCGAAAAGACAAAGGAGCTGCATGCTGACTGTCTTCTGATTGCAGGTGATCTGTTTCATCGTCAGCCGCTTCAAAAAGATTTAAAAGAGGTAAATTACCTGTTTTCCACAATTCCCCAGGTGAAGGTGGTCATCATCGCAGGCAATCACGATCGAATCCGCAAGAGCTCTGCGGTTCTGAGCTTTTCCTGGTGCCCCAACGTTACCTATCTGGACAGGGAAGAACTGACCTCCGTCTATTTTGAAGATATCAATACCGAGATTACAGGATTCAGTTACCATACGGCGGAAATTACAGAGCCCAGGCTGAACCGTGTCACTGCTCCGTCAGACGGCCGCATCCATATTCTTCTGGGGCACGGCGGCGATGCCAGCCATCTTCCCCTGGATCGGACAGTACTGGCAGATGCCGGATTTTCCTATGTTGCTCTGGGACACATCCATAAGCCGGAGATCCTCATTGAACGGAAGATGGCCTACTGCGGTTCTCCGGAACCTCTGGACAAAACCGAAACCGGTTTCCACGGCATCTATTTCGGAGAGATTCATCCCACAGCAGGAGAAGTTAACCGCCTGGAATTCATCCCCATGTCCAGAATCCGTTACATCCCATTGATTGTCAATGTGACCCCCGCCACAACCAATACCGAGCTGTACCAAAAGATTTCACGGGAGATCGAGCAGCGCGGCACGGATAACATCTACCGGTTTAAGATCCGGGGAATGCGGGATCCGAATCTTACCTTTGAGCTGGATGCCCTGCAGCTGAGATACCGTATCGCTGATATTCTGGACGAAAGCGAGCCGCAATACGATTTCAGTGCGCTGTTTGCCGAGCACCCCAGTGATATGATCGGCTTCTATATCCGGGCGCTGGAGAAACCGGATATGAGCCCTGTGGAGAAAAAGGCACTGTTCTATGGAATCCATGCCCTTCTCCTTACCACCGATGAAAGGAGTTAGCCGTCATGCGAATTCTTGATGTATATATCAGCGGGTTTGGAAAATTTCACAATACGGATATCGCCTTTCAGGATGGATTAAATATTGTCTATGGAAAAAACGAAGCCGGCAAATCCACCATTCATACCTTTATTCGCAGTATGCTGTTCGGTCTGGAACGTCTGCGCGGACGGGCAGCGCGCAGCGATACCTATTCCAAGTATGAACCCTGGGAAAACAACAACACCTATGAAGGTCAGCTGCGGCTGGAATCCGGCGGAACCATCTACCGCATCGAACGCTCCTTCTTAAGAAACCGGAAGGAATTCACGAT
>JAEDOC010000082.1 GCA_016302185.1 Clostridium sp.
GAAAGAACCAGAGATGTGCCAGAATCCTTGTGGCAAAGGATGAAACCTTCGCGGATGTTCTTTGGGACACCGGGGAGGCAAAACTCGACAGTCTGGCTGTAAAAGCGGAGATGAATCTGGAGCCTTGTACCAGATATTACTGGAAGGTAATCGTTACTACGGACGCAGACGAAGTGCTGGAGTCCGACGTACAGTTCTTTGAGACGGCAAAGAGGGACGAGCCTGGGGTGGGAAAATGGATTACCTGCGACAGCAGGATGGAACGCCATCCCATTTTCTCAAAGCGAATCATTCCCCGTGGAAAGGTAAAAAAAGCCCGTCTCTATCTCTGCGGACTGGGGCTTTATGAGGCATATTTTACGGATGGAGAGAAAACCGAAACAGATATTTTAAAATCCGCGAAAATTGGGGAAGAATATCTGACCCCGTACTGCAATAACTACAATCAGTGGTTACAGTATCAGACGTATGATGTGACCGCGCAGATGCAGCGCGAAGGTGTGTTGTCCGTTCTTTTGGGGAATGGCTGGTACAAAGGGAGGTTCGGGTTCAATCAGACAGAACAGAAAGGATTTTACGGCGACGAGTGGAAACTGCTGGCAGAGGTGCATCTGGAATATGAGGATGGCACACAAGAGATAATCGGCACGGATGACACATGGGAAGTGACAAGAAGCAATCTGTTTTTTTCCAATATTTATGACGGAGAGAAACGGGATGATACGCTGGAACCTGTCGCACCTGTCAGCGCGCAGCTTGCAGATGCACCGAAGGGTCATCTGACGGAGCGGCTGTCCCTGCCGGTGACAGCGCATGAGCAGTTCACACCGAAGGAACTGATCCACACCCCGAAGGATGAGTGGGTGTTTGACTTGGGACAGGAGATTACCGGGATTTTCAAACTACATGTCCATGAGCCGAAAGGTAAGGAGATCAGAATCCAGACAGGCGAAATCCTGCAGGACGGATGCTTTTATAACGAAAACTTAAGAACCGCTTTGTCGGAATATGTGTATATCTCTGACGGGGAAGAAAAAGACATTGTTCCGCATTTTACATTTTACGGATACCGGTATGTAAAAATCAGCGGGGTAACCAATGTCTCCTGTGAAGATTTTACGGGAATGGCACTCTACAGTGATTACGAAGGTACCGGTAGTATACAGACAGGAAATGAACTGGTAAATCAGTTGATTTCCAATGTGGAATGGGGCATGAAGGATAACTTCTTAGATGTGCCGACAGACTGTCCGCAGAGAGATGAGCGCATGGGATGGACAGGCGACACACAGGTGTTTTCGGGTACGGCATGTTATCTGGCGGATACCTATGCATTTTACAGAAAATATCTGTACGATTTGTATAAGGAACAGCTGATTGCCGGAGGGATGGTTCCGGAGGTGGTGCCGACCTTCGGTCCGTCGAAATGTTCCTGTGCATGGGGCGATGCGGCCTGTATCGTTCCGTGGAATGTCTATCTGTTCAGCGGGGATGCTGCCATATTGGAACAGCAGTTTGACAGTATGAAGGCTTGGGTGGACTATATCCGTAAGGTGGACGGAGAGCACCACGGATGGAGACATTCCTTCCATTACGGAGACTGGCTGGCGCTTGACCGGGTGGGAGCCGCGGCGGGAAATGTATACGGAGCGACCGATGAAGGCTATATTGCGGATATTTATTATGCGGCAAGCGCGGAGCTTACAGCGAAGGCAGCGGCGGTTCTCGGGCGAAAGGAAGAGGAAAAACAATATCGGGAAATCGCCGAAAAACAATGGCGTGTGGTAAAAGAAGAATATTTTACCCCGACCGGAAGATGCGCGGTAAAGACACAGACGGGACTTCTGCTGGCTTTGAAATATCATTTGTCAGAGGACGAAGAGCTGACCAGAGAGATGTTAAAGAAACTTTTCCGCGAGAGCAGAAACAAATTGAATACCGGATTTGTGGGAACCTCTCTTTTGTGCAATGTGTTGACCGATAACGGAATGACGGATACCGCCTACCGCCTGCTTTTGAACGAGGAGTATCCGGGGTGGCTGCACGAAGTGAAACTGGGAGCCACCACAGTCTGGGAACGATGGAATTCACTGGATGAAGACGGTAAGATATCCAGTACCGGAATGAACAGTCTCAACCATTATTCTTACGGGGCGATTCTGGAATGGATGTTCCGCCATGTGGGAG
Organism: Clostridium sp.; assembly: GCA_016302185.1. GTDB lineage: Bacteria > Bacillota > Clostridia > Lachnospirales > Lachnospiraceae > Otoolea. Next base: position 2,188 of record JAEDOC010000082.1, read on the forward strand.
GAATCCATCTTTTGGAAGAATCTCCGGGAGGCAGAAGGGTTGCAATTTGTCCGAATGTCCATTATGACCTGAGACAGGTAAAGACCGTGTATGACTCGGCAAGCGGACGGTATGAGTGCGGCTGGGAAATTATGGAGGATAACAGGATTAGAATCAAAATTACGATTCCGTTTGGCGGAGAAGGCGAGGTGCGATTGCCGCATGCTCCGGAGATTCTGTTTGAAGATAAGACAAATCCACTATTCGCAACAGTGGTGAACGGTATTTGTTATATCACTGCAGGAAACTATGAAGTCGTATATGAGGCAACTGAGAAGTTAAAGAAAATATACAGCGTGGAGTCAAAGCTGGAGGATTTGCTGAACCATCCGCAGATACGGGCATTTTTGTCGACGATGACCGAGGTGGATATGATACCGGATGCGGTCTATGGACTGTCGTTTCGACAGGTGGCGGAGATGTTTTCCGGACCGATGGATGAAGGGCAGACAGAGATGTTGAATACAGCATTATCACAATATTAACGAGGAGAGAACAAATGAGTGAGAAGAGTAAAAAACAAAAGGTTAGTATCGTGGAAAAAATGGGCTTATTTATGGTATGTGCGGGAAATATTCCACTGATGGGATTATTGTCAGGATTCTTTATGATTTACTATACGAATGTGGTTGGTCTGGAACCGGCAGCACTGGCGACCCTGTTTTTAATATCCAAGGTGGTGGATGGAATCAGCGACCCGATTATGGGATATTTTCTGGACAAATTTCCGGTAACAAAAATGGGAAAATTTCGCCCTATGATTATTCTGGGAACAATCATCTGTGTTATAAATTATATTTTACTGTGGTTTGGCGCAGTCTGGATTCCGGTCGGAAAATATGTGATTGTGTATGTGACGTATCTGCTGCTGGGCTGGACGTTTGATATTATGGATATCTCCAAGAACAGTTTGCTCCCGGTCATGAGCGCGGATGACAAGGAGAGAAACAGTTTGTCACTTTTCAACGCGTTGGGAACAATGATAGGTAGCGCGGTACTGGCTGTGGCAGCACCGATTCTTGTGGCGGAAGGAACGTTACAGAACTATTACGTGTTAATTTTCGGTTCCATGGCCATGGTGTTGGTTTTATCTATTGCAGGGGCTCTTTGTGTAAAGGAAAGAGTAGCTTTTGAAGGAAAAAAAGAAGAAAGTTATACATTCAGGGAATTGTTACAGTTTTTGCGGTATAAACCTGTCTGGGCACTGTTTTTAGTGGCACTGGTAGTCGGGGTGGGCAGTAATATAGCAGGAGGAGCCGGCGCTTATTTTTACACATATATATTGGGTGATATGACGCTTATGTCAGGGGTGTCACTTGTTTCAATAATAACTGCTCTGGTGGGAATTTTCCTTGGACCAATTCTGGCAAACCGGTTTGGAAAGAAACAGATTTTTGTAATGGCAATCGTCGTATCCATCCTGTTTTCCGCACTGCGTTTGATTGATGTGAGATCTATGCTTTTGATCTATATTAGTACAGTGGCAGGAGGTGTGGCAGGCGGATGTATAGCACCGCTGACAACCAGTATACAGGCAGATAATACTACTTACGTGCAGTATAAAACCGGAAAACGTGCAGAAGCGGCGATCGCATCGCTTACATCTTTTATTACAAAAGTGGCGCAGGGACTCGGAGGAGCGATTCCGGGGTATGTATTGGCAGCTACAGGTTTTGTTACCGGCTCGGTTGCCCAGCCGGAGAGTATCAATACAGGAATTATCCTCTGCGTACTGATACTTCCGACTATCCTGACTGCCGCAGGGGCGATTCTTTTTGGTACACAGTATACGTTGGATAAAAAAGCAGTAGAGGAAATGCACACGGCAATCGCAGCGCGCAGCAATAAGTAACATATTGAAGGAGAATGCGATGGAACTGTCAAGATTAAAAGTAAACAACCACAGCGACGGATAACACCGGTGATACCGCCACCGCCACATCCTCCTTTGAAACAGGTTTTATGAAAAGGGAGTGGAGTGCGCAGTGTTGTTTGAAACGAGAATTGAGTATGAAGACGGCACATTTGAGACAGTTCTCTCTGACGATAAGTTGAAAGTTGCCGATGGTACAGTATGGTGAACCTGTGCGGCCGGTGAAAGAAGTGGAGGCGGTCGGTATGGAGGTAAGCCCAAAGGGAGAGACCATTATCGATTTCGGTCAGAATCTGGCAGGTGTACTGCGGGTAAAGGTGGATTTGCCCGCAGGAACAAAGTTGATACTAGATCACTTTGAGACCAAGGATTCTCAGGGGAATTATTTTAATAATATAGCTGGTGCTGACATGACAGGTCATACACAGACGGATGTATATATATCTAACGGGAAACCCGCAGAGTACAGACCGCATTTTACATATCATGGTTTCCGCTATGTGAGAGTGATATGTGATGCTCCGGTAAAGCCGGAAGATTTTACGGCAGTGGCGCACGCAGGACAATTTTGGGCAAGAGATAAGGAGGAAAAGAACATATGAAAATTCTGGCAATGATAATGCTCGTGCTGCTCATTTTAGCAGTCGGCTTTGTGGGGTATGTTTATAAGAAAAATGCGATGTTTCTGCCGGCACTGTTTGGCATCGGCGGTTTTCCGAATATAAAAAAGAAAGATTATTATCAGGCAGACGGAACATTCCGGAAAGCGGAAAAAGATGATAAAATGGCATTTTTTATGCAGCATCCGGTGTTTGGCGGCTATAAGCATATGTTTTTTAATGTTGAGGATAACGTGTTAAAAGCGATTGCCCCGGCAAAATATGCAGATTTTCTAAAAGCGCAGGGCAGAAGTGATCAGATGGAAAATGCACTGGAGGCTTTTAATTACCTGACCCGGCTTGTGGAAAGTGGAGAGGCGCAGTTGATTTCCGATATTAACTCGAAAGAAATGATAGAACAGAATCCATATCAGTCTCATTTGACCGGAATGTTTTACAAAGGAAAGCAAGGAAAACCGTTGGCGGTGGTCGTTCCCGGAGGTGGATTTATCAGTAATGTGACGGACTGCGAGGGATATCCCGTGGCAATGAAATTACACAAGTTGGGGTACTCCGTATTGGTAATCAGTTACCCGATTGGCAAACAGCTGGGAGAAACGGAACATGAAAAACAGGGGCAGGCAGCGGTCAGGGAGCTGGTGCAGGTAATCCGTTATCTGAAGGAGCATGAGCAGGAACTGTCTGTGGATATGGATGACTATGCGATATTCGGTTTCTCGGCAGGCGGCATGATGACTACGGCATATTCCTTCGCAAATTACGAGGACTGCTGTCACAAAGTAAAACTGCCGAGACCGAAAGTGATTTTCCCGATGTATGGTCTGGACTGGAATGTGAAAGCGCTTGAGCAGGATAAGGGACTGGCGGTATTTTCCATCGCAGGGCGCGAGGATGAATACGGATTCGGAAATGTAGAGAAGAGACTTCCGCAATTGAAATCCGTGTTGGGTGAGGACAATGTGTCTGTACGGATTTACGATAATCTCGGACATGGATTTGGTATTGGTTCCAATACCATAGTACCTCATTGGTTTGAAGAGGCAGTGGAATTCTGGGAGGCACATCGGAAATAATTTTTTCAAGAACAGGAAGAGTGAATTTTGAGAGGTCAAGTGTTTTATAAAATTATAAAACATCTGACCTTTTTTAAAGATGTTGGGGTCAAAAGCCCCCAACTATGATGCCTACGGATTGTTCCGTGCTTTGCACTCCCACAATCCTCCCAATTATTCGCAGAGTAGTCTCGGAAACTCAATAAATAATTGATATAATTCAGAGAGTATTCCAGCAAATCAGTAATACAGTGGTTTGCGAGCGGAGGAGATGATGTTTAGAAGAGCTGCAGTAAAAAAAAGACATGGTAAGCAGCCCTCTTGAATGAGAGCTGAAACAAACGCTATTGGGGAAAGAGTCCGCTTATATGTTGGATAGTTATCCATGGCAGAATCAAGGCACATATTTGATATGTGCAGGTCGGGCATGTGTTTTTCAAATTCATGGAAAGCTACCAGAAAACTGACAGAATCATGTCTTTTGGCACTGGTAAACCGCAAAAGGAGTGGAATATCAACGTGTAGTGAATGGCGCACAATTCACGAGAAATGACAATAGTTTTTTGGAAATTTGCTGAAAAAATTTAAAATCCCTCTCTGAAAATGGGAGGAAACGAAAAAAGTAACAAGTACAAAAAGAGCGGAGATTCGGGTTTTATGGAGTTTCCGAGACCGTTCTGAAATAGATAAGGAGGAAAAAAACATGGGTAAGTACAAAGGGCTGTTCTGGCCGGCAATCTTAGGCGTCAAGCATATGCCGAAGGTAAAGGAATCGGAGTTTTACAATGTCGCGGGAGGGTTCCGCAGGGCTACGATCAATGACAAGATTGCGTTCTTCCTGCAGCATCCCGTATGGGAGGGCAGGCCGGAGCTTTTTATGAAGACCGGGTCGCCAAAGGAAATATATGCCATGTCAGGCATGAGCGTCCATGGTTTGTGCAATCTTATCGGGCAGCCCGCACAGGCGCAGAGCATCGTGGATGGTTTCAACTATGTCGTGGAGCAGAAAGGGCTGAAAAAGGTGCATTTCATCAGCGGGCTTTATGCGGAGGATGAGGTAAGGCGTGATCCCGACAAGGGAAAGGTACAGGGGATCCTGTTCCAGGGGGAGCCAGGGAAGCCCGTGGCTGTGCTGATTGCGGGCGGCGGGTTTGACGGCGTAGCCTCTTATTTGGAGAGCATCCCGGCAGCCATGGAGCTGCACAGGAGGGGATACAGTGCGTTTGTGCTGGTCTACCGTGTGAATGTGGAGCTGCATGAAACCGAACCGCAGGCCAAGGGCGGGGAGGCATCCAAGGATGTGCTGCCGGCGGTAAGGTATCTGATAGGGCATCAGGCAGAGTACGGCTATACGATGGACGGCTTTGGTATGTTCGGGTTCTCCGCTGGAGGCCTGATGACGACAGCCTACGCATTTTCTGATTATAAGGACTGCTGCCATAAACATAATCTGCCAAGGCCCGCCGCCATCTTCCCCATCTATGGCCTGCACTGGGAGCTTAAGGTTCACGAGGAGGACAAGGGGCTTGCTATATTTTCCAGGGTCGGGCGGGATGACCCTACCGGTTTTGCGGCCGTGGAGAAGATCATCCCGGACATCAGGAAAGCGCTGGGGCAGGAAAATGTCGATATCGTCATGTATGATAAGCTGGGTCATGGCTTTGGCCTGGGGATAGATACTGCGGCAGAGGGCTGGCTGCGGGATGCAGTCGCATTCTGGGAGGAGCATCGGAAATGTTGATTTGCTCTTCACGGATTTCAACTGTTGTTTGTGCCGCGGTGCGGCATGTCCGAAAGCGTGGGAGAACAGGAGAAATGACAGTATGGGACAGGTAAAAAACAATGATTCTTTTTTGGGCAAGGCTGAAAAATTAAAGCCTGTGCTGAAGCACAGGATGCTCCGGCCGGTGGGCGTTGTGTCCTTTGAGCGGAAAAAGGCGGACAGCGGGGCGGATTTCTGGAATACGGTGGGAATTGAGCGGTTGGGGATCCTCTCCGTTATGTTATCGGACGAGCCTCTCGCATATCGTGGGATTGTCATCCCACTTTTAGGCTCATATTGGGGCGGGTCCCAAGGCCTTTCATCCACTTATGAGCAAGCTCATGTGGATTTAGACCTTTTGACCTTGGCATCATGACATTACCTGATTTGGGGCTCCCTTTGCGCCATGCCTGCAGTCAGTCCGGAAAGAAAAAGTGGCAATGCCTGTTTCAGACTGTTTTCCACTGCATCTACAATCTGTTTCACAAAAAGTTCTTCCCGTTCTCTTGTTTCCAGATAAGGATCAGCCCGTGTGCGGTAGTAGCGGTCAAAATAATCTACCAGTGCAAGAGAGATTACCTGACTGTAAGATTTAAAATCCTGCCTGTCCATTGTCTGTAAATATTCCCAGGCTCTCCGCTGCTGTTCTTTGTCCAGATTAAAACGCAGGTTTGTGTTGCGGATATTGTTCTGCATGGTTTATCCCCTCCTTTTCAGGCTCATATAAGCAAGAGATTCGTAACCTTTAGCGGTGGCGCAGATGTCATCAATGATGGTGACTCGTGATTTGTCATACGTTCCGAAGTTACGGAACAGGCATCCACCGCCGCCAACCACATACAGGCGCATCAGGTCAGGATTGTATTCATATTTGCGGAGCGTGGAAAAAAGTTCTGCCACATACTGTCTGGCAATAGAACTGATACAATCCAGATATGGTGCTGAAATGTCAGCTGTTCCAAACCGCAGAATTTGCTCTATGGTGGATTCTTCAATCTTCACTCCGAATTTGTCCAGAACAGCGTTCTTTGCAGCAATCATGCATTGGTTTACACCAAGTTTTTCTGTCCAGCATCGGCTCTCCTGCGCTTTCTTATTGTTGATATACAGAATGTTCATGGTTCCGTTTCCGATATCTGCAAGGAGATTGGTTCCCTTGAAATTTTCTAGTTGGTTTACGATAGCCGGATACCCCTGTGGGTAAAGGTTGCATCCCACAAAGCGGAGATGATACTCTTTGCCGTTAAAAAGGTAACGGACTTCTGGATTCTGGAGCAGATAGGAACGAAAAGCTTCTCTTTGAGTTCAGATCCATGTCAGAGGGAGTCCGGCAGCCAGATGAACATCTGCTTCACGGATGGAAAAGACATTCAGTTCCCTTGCAATAGCCATTAGCGTCAGAAGATAATATTCTTCGTCCATAGCTTTATCCGGGATAAATTCTTTGTGTCCTTCGCCAATCCGGTAGTAAATGCCGTTATATTCCAGAATATTCCCGGTGAAGATTGGTTCGGTTTCATAGGCTTTGATGCCGGTTGGTGTGACGATGTTTGCTGTTTTCATATTGCCGTAGCCATGATCTACAGCAATGATTTTTGTGTTTCTGAGTTCTCGCATAAAAA
>JAEDOC010000083.1 GCA_016302185.1 Clostridium sp.
CATCCTTGTCATCCGACATAATGGACATGCTGCTGGGGAAGAGGCCGTCCTCCATACCGCTTAAATACACATAGGGGAATTCCAGGCCCTTGGCGCTGTGCAGCGTCATCAGAATCACCCGGTTTTCCGACTCATCCATATTGTCCACATCGGCCACCAGAGCAACCTCCTCCAGAAAGCCGTTTAAGGTCGGCTCCTCGGCCGATTCACTGTAGCTCACCGCTTTATTGATTAATTCTTCAATATTCTGAAGTCTGGTTTCCGCCTCGATCTCACCCTCGGCCTCCAGTTCCTTTTTGTAACCTGTCTTCTCCAGAATCTCCTCGATTAATTCCTTAATGGAAAGCTCCGGCAGGCGGCTTTTAAAATCTTCGATCTGCTCCGTAAAGACGCCAATCTTGTCTCCCGCTTTACCGATGGCGGGAACCGCCTTCACCCGAAGCAGCGCCTGATAAAAACTCATGCCGTTGGCCGACGCAAAGATCGTTACCTTTCCGATGGAGGTGGCCCCGATGCCCCGCTTCGGCACATTGATGATCCTCTGAACTGCCAGATCATCCTGCCCGTTGGCAATGGTCTTCAGATAACAGAGAATGTCCTTAATCTCTTTTCTCTGGTAGAAATTCACGCCGCCCACCAGACGGTAGGGAATGCTGTACAGAATGAATTTTTCCTCCAGAAGACGGGACTGGGCATTCGTCCGATAAAGCACTGCAAAATCAGAATAGCTTCTCTGTTCCAGCGCGGATTTATCACGAATCTCCCTGGCGATGGCCTCTGCCTCTTCATAGGCCGTGTCAAACTGCAGGAAGCGGACCGGGGTTCCTTCTTCGTTAGCAGTCCACAGCGTCTTGTCCTTCCTGCCCCGGTTATTCCGAATCACTTCATTGGCCGCATTCAAGATATTCTGAGTGGAGCGGTAATTCTGTTCCAGCTTGATCACTCTGGCCCCCGGGAAGGCCTTCTCAAAGCTTAAAATATTTTCAATATTGGCTCCGCGGAACTTATAGATCGACTGATCGTCATCTCCCACCACACAGAGATTGCGGTATTTCTTCGCCAACAGATCCACCAGCTTGAACTGCACCAGGTTGGTATCCTGATACTCGTCTACCATAATATAGCGGAATCTCTCCTGATAATAGTTCAGAACCTCAGGCACATTCTGAAACAGCTCCACCGTTTTCAGAATCAGATCGTCAAAATCCAGTGCGTTATTCTTCTTCAGCTCCTTCTGATATTCCTTATAAATCTGGGCAATCTTCTTCTCCCGGAAATCCCCGCCCGCATTCAGCTCATATTCCTCCGGCGTAATCATCTCATCCTTTGCGGAGGAGATCTTTCCCAGAACTGCTCTCTCTTTAAACTGCTTCGTATCAATATCCAGCTTTTTAAAGATCTGCTTCATCAGAGTCTTCTGATCATCGCCGTCGTAAATTGTAAAGCTGGTGCTGTATCCTAAATATTCAATATGGCGGCGCAGGATCCGCACACAGGAAGAGTGAAAGGTACTGACCCAGATACTTTCTGAGCCAAAGCCCACAATCTTGTCCACCCGCTCCCGCATCTCGGCAGCTGCCTTATTGGTAAAGGTAATCGCCATGATGTTCCATGGATTTACCCCTTTTTCCTCTATCAGATAAGCAATCCGGTGCGTCAGTACCCTGGTTTTTCCGGAACCTGCTCCAGCCAGCACCAGAAGCGGCCCCTCGGTATGATATACCGCTTCCTTCTGCATTGGATTGAGAGTATCGTATTTGTTCATATATTGTGTTACCTCATTTATGTATCATATTTTGTCAAACTCATTCTGTAAATGCTCTGTTCCTATTTCTTCCAGCCTTGCTTCCCTTTATTCCATCAGGAAAAAAGAACAGGCATCTGTATCCAGCAGACAGAATCGGTTCTTCTCTGTCCACAGCAATCCCTCCCGCTGCATCTTGGACAATTCATTGGAAAGCGCACTCCGATCCACATTCAGATAATCCGCAAGCTGCTGCCGGTTGTAGGGAATCGTAAATTCCCGCTTACCCTGCTTTACAGACTCGTAGGACAGGTAGGAGGCCAGTCTTCCCCGAATCGATTTTGCCGTCAGATGGATCATCCGACGGGACAGCAGCAGATTCTTCTGAGACAACACCGCTACCAGATTCTGCACCAGAATGCCGTGATACGGACAGGTCTGCGGACAGAGCGTCATAATCCGGGCAGTATCCAGGAAAAGCACCTCCGAATCCTCAGAAGCCACCGCATTGACCATCATCCGTTCTTCCGACAGGCAGGCATAGGTTTCCCCAAAAATCTGTCCGGGTTCCATCCGGGACAGAAGGCTCTTATTTCCCCACACATCATCAATTTCAATGGAAATTACACCGGAAAGTACCACCCCCATGAAAGCAGTTCGTTCTCCGGCACGAAAAACCATCTCTCCCTTCCTGTAACAGCGTTTTTTCGCTTTCAGGCATTCCAGCATGGATTGCACTTCTTCAGGTTCTATTCCCCGAAACAAAACAGTGTCTGATAAAAACTTCTTATCCATTCAAATCCCTTACCTTAACTAACTCACACGCTCTAAAAGCTTCCGCAATGCCGGAAACAGATTTGAGGTCAGATCTCCGGTAAGCTCTAGTATATCATCTTTTCCCTTATCCTATCAAGAATTTCTTCTTAATACAGGGAAATTTAAACACAATTTGAATGGAAAATGAAGGGAAAAGAATTGACGGGACAGGAAAGAAAGAGTATCATTTCTTTATGTAACTTAAGAATCCGGAGGATACCAATACCATGTTAATAGTGAAAAAATTCGGCGGTACATCCGTTGCCAATAAGGAACGTATCTTTAATGTGGCAAAGCGCTGTATCGCAGATTACAAAAAAGGAAATGATATTGTCGTTGTACTTTCTGCCATGGGAAAGTATACGGATGAACTGGTGGCGAAAGCGAAAGATATTAATCCTAATCCGCCCAAGCGGGAGATGGACATGCTCTATACCATCGGAGAGCAGATGTCTGTTGCTCTGATGGCCATGGCCATGGATGAGCTGGGCGTTCGGGCCATCTCCCTCAACGCATTTCAGGTAGCGATGCACACCACCAGCGCTCATGGAAACGCCCGTTTAAAAAAGATCGATACTGAACGTATCAGAAGAGAACTGGAGGATCGCAAGATTGTTCTTGTGACCGGTTTCCAGGGAATTGATAAATATGATGACTATACCACCCTGGGCCGGGGCGGTTCCGATACCACTGCCGTTGCTCTGGCTGCTGCGCTTCACGCAGATGCCTGCGAGATCTACACGGATGTGGACGGCGTCTACACCGCAGACCCCCGTCTGGTTCCCACCGCAAAGAAGCTGAAAACCATTACCTATGAAGAGATGCTGGATCTGGCAACGCTGGGAGCCGGTGTCCTGCACAACCGCTCCGTCGAGATGGCAAAGAAATACGGGGTTCAGCTGGTGGTGCGTTCCAGCTTAAATGAATCGGAAGGTACAGTCGTGAAGGAGGTAGTGAAAAAAGTGGAGAGAATGATTATCAGCGGAGTCGCTTTAGATAAGGATGCGGATCGAATTTCCGTTATTGGCATCAAGGATGTGCCGGGCAGTGCTTTTAAACTGTTTAATACTCTGGCAAAGCATAACATCAATGTGGATATTATTATCCAGTCCGTGGGGCGGGAGGGAACCAAGGATATCTCCTTTACCGTTTCCAGCGATAACCTGCACGAAGCCATTGATCTGTTAGAGGAGCGGAAGGACGTCCTGGGCTTTGAGCGGGTAGAATACAATACCGATGTGGTCAAGCTTTCCATCGTCGGCGCCGGTATGATGTCCAACCCGGGTGTTGCGGCAAAGATGTTTGAATGTCTGTACAATCAGAACATCAACATCAACATGATTGCCACCTCCGAAATTCGGATCACGGTTCTGATTCCGGAGAAGGATGCCGTGAAAGCCATGAACGCAGTCCATGACGCATTCATTCAGCCAGACTAACCCATCGGGTCCGTCAGAATCCTGATCTTCCTGCCATTCCGTCAGAATCCTGATTTCCTGCTTGCCATCTAGTTTTGAATACTATATAATAGGATATGAGGTGATTTTGATGAAATCAAATGACGAACGTCTGCAGAGTCTGCTGGATTATTTAAACAGTCTGACGCGGATTGAACCTTCCGACATTCCTGTAATCGACTTATATATGGATCAGGTAACCACATTTATGGATAAGAATCTGGCTTCTGTCCGACCGGTCGGAGAAGATAAGATTCTGACCAAGACCATGATCAATAATTATGCCAAGAACCATCTGCTGCCGCCGCCGGTCAAGAAGAAGTATTCAAAAAATCACATACTAATGCTGATTTTTATTTACTACTTCAAGAATGTGCTCTCCTTCAGCGATATTGAGCAGCTGTTCTCCCCGATCAGCGAGCATCATTTCGCAAACGGGTCTTCTCCGGAGTTATCTGAGCTCTATACCGAGATTTTCTCCCTGGAGAAGGAACAGCATCAGAGACTGAAGGAAGATATTATCGCCAAGTTCGAGGCTGCAAAACAGACCTTCACGGAGAAACCGTACGAGGATCAGGAGTATCTGCAGCTGTTTTCCTTTATCTGTGAACTGGCTTTTGATGTCTACTTAAAGAAGCAGATGATTGAGCTTCTGGCCGAACAGTTAAGGCAGGAGAATCCGCCCAAGAAAAAATAACAAAAGACCGCAGGTTCTTTCCTCTTTTGGAAATCGCGCCTGCGGTTTTCTTATCTTCTCCGGTATTCCACTGATTATTGTTCTTCTTCCTGTCCGTATACCCGCTTAAATACCATATCATAGCCGTCATTACCATAATTTAACGAACGGTTTACACGGCTGATCGTTGCAGTGGAGGCTCCTGTCTGCTCCGCAATCTCCAAGTAAGTCTTCTTCTCCCGAAGCATCTTTGCCACCTCATAGCGCTGGGAAAACGATAACAGTTCATTTACTGTGCAGACATCTTCAAAAAAGCTGTAGCATTCTTCCGTACTTTTAAGGGTCAGAATCGCCTGAAACAGATGATCAACCGCTTCTGTTTTTAATTTTTTATTCATAAAAGCACCTCTTTATTTTTATTTCCGTTCCAAAAAGAACCGACTATTTTCCATTTTAGCATACTAAAGTTTTAAAGTCCATAGTATTTTTCAATTCTGTCGATTTTTTACGTTACTATTGAAATTCACTACCATGTTACAGCATGAATTTCTCCACTACATGAGCAACACCGTCATCATTGTTGGAATACGTGATGAAATCCGCCGCCTTCCGCACCGGAAGCACCGCATTCTCCATCGCAACTCCCAGACCGGCATATTGAATCATCGTCAGATCATTATAGCCGTCTCCGCAGGCAATCATCTGTTCCCTGGTCAGTCCCAAAAGTGCCAGAAGACGTTCCAGGGATGCCGCTTTATCAATTCCACGTGGAAGCACCTCCAGGAAAAACGGCTCCGAGCGGTATACGCTGAAATTCCTGCCCATGGCCGCCTTCACCCGAGGCTCCACCATCGCCAGAAAATCACCGTCATCAATCATCAGAAACTTCGGCACCTGATACGTAATCCGTGCCGCCATATCGTCCACCTGCTCAATCTCCATATGATTGATCCGCTGCTCCAGCTGTGCATAAGGGCTGTCCGACTGATTCGTATATAGAATCTGTCCGTCAGAAGAATAGGTCAGAATTCCCACCCGTTCTTCCTCCGAAAGCCGGATAATCTTCTCATTGGCCTCCAGAGGAAGCATCCGCTGAAATACAGCCTCTCCGGTCTTACAGTTCGTGATCATGCCGCCGTTAAACGATAAAATATAGCTTCCGTACTTTTCCAGCTCCAGTTCTCTCGCCAGCGGCATCACACCCACCGTCGGCCGTCCGGAGGCCAGCACAATCTTCTTTCCCCGGCGCTGCAGCTCCATCAGCGCCTCCTTCGTCTTCGGCGTAATCACTTTATCCCGGTTGGTCAGTGTTCCGTCCAAATCCAGAACAATAATCTCATATTGCGACATAAGCTTCCGGTTCCTTCCATCCTCATGAAATAATCTGATAACAGTCTACCACAGGAAACTGAAAAAGTCTAACAAAACCTCTGCACAACAGGACAGACGCCTCCATACCATAAATCATAAAAACCGACACCACAGGAGTATGTCTATGAAAAAAATCATTTCTCTTTGTTCCGCAGTTCTTCTCCTGACCCTCTCCCTCACCGGCTGCCAGAAGGACGCGGATACAAATCAGCTGACTCCCGTTACTTTAAGCGAAGTGGCCCATTCTATCTTCTATGCACCCCAGTATGCCGCGATTGAGCTGGGATATTTCAAAGACGAGGGGATTGATTTAACTCTCATCAACAGCGCCGGAGCCGATAAGGTAATGACCGCCCTTATTTCCGGGGATGCCGACATCGGTTTTATGGGGTCAGAAGCCAGTATCTATGTGTATCAGCAGGGCTCAGAGGATTTCGCCGTCAATTTTGCCCAGCTGACTCAGCGTGCCGGTAACTTCTTAGTGGGACGCTCCACACAGGAGAATTTCACCTGGCAGGATCTCAAGGGCAAGAAGGTGCTGGGCGGCCGGGCAGGCGGCATGCCGGAAATGGTTTTTGAGTATATTTTAAAGAAAAACGGCATCGATCCGAAAACAGATCTGACCATCGATCAGAGCATTGATTTCGGTCTGACCGCCGCTGCCTTTACCAGCAATGACGCAGACTACACCGTTGAATTTGAACCCTTTGCCACCCGTCTGGAGCTGGAAGGAAACGGTGTTGTCGTCGCCTCCCTTGGTGTCGATTCCGGTTACGTCCCCTATACCGCCTATTCAGCCAGGCGAAGCTATATGGAACAGTATCCGGAGATCATCCAGTCCTTTACAAACGCCATTCAGAAAGGCCTGGATTATGTAAATACCCATTCCTCCGAAGAAATCGCCAAAGTCATCCAGCCGCAGTTTGCAGAGACAGACGAGGCCGTCATCGCCACGATTGTGGAGCGGTATAAAGAGCAGGATACCTGGAAAAAAGATACGGTATTTGAAAAAGAAAGCTTTGATCTGCTGCAGAATATTCTGGAAGAAGCCGGAGAACTTACCGCCCGGGTGCCCTATGAAGAGCTGGTAACTGCAGACTTTGCAAAAAAGGCGGTACAATAAAGAAGTTCCGGGACAGGAACCTCTTTACTGTTCCCGACCCAGAATCTGCTTCGCAATCTTTTTCCCGGTCTCTGTCACCGCGATTCCGCCCAGGGCAGTTTCCTTCAATTCCGAAGGAAGCTGTCTTCCGACCCGATACATGGCCTCAATCGCCTCATCTGCCGGGATCAGGCATGCCATTCCGGCCAGCGCCATGTCGGCGCTCAGCATCGCATTCACCGCCTGAGACGCATTTCTCTGGGCGCATGGCACCTGCACCAGACCGGCAATGGGGTCACAGACCAGCCCCATTACATTCATCAGCGCAAATGAGACCGCGGCCGCCTGCTGTCTGGGCGTTCCATCCGCCAGGTATACAGCAGCCGCCGATGCCATCGCCGCTGCCACTCCGCATTCCGCCTGACAGCCGCCCTCCGCGCCGGCCACCGTGGCATTTTTTACAATCACCGCGCCGATTCCGGACGCAATCATCAGTCCTTCCAGAACCTTCCTTCTGGAAAGCTCCCATTCCTCTTCCATGGAAACCAGAACCGCCGGCAGAATACCGCAGGAACCCGCAGTGGGCGCCGCGCAGATCTTTCCCATGGCTGCGTTGGTCTCGCTGAGGGAAAGCGCCCGGGCCATCATCCGGTTCAGAAATCCGCCGCAGAGCGTCTTCCCCTTCCCTGCATACTGGAATTGACCTTCCGCCATGCCGCTGATCAGGCTCTTTCTCAGCTTTTTTCCGGATTCTCCCAGTGCCGTCTCCGTTCCCCTGCGCATAATCTCATACCTCAGGGCAAGCTGGTCCCAGATTTCCTCCTCCGATTTTTCCGTACACCGCATCTCATTTTCCAGAATCTCCTGCCACATCGGCTGTCCTTTGTTCTCCGCTGCCACACATAAATCTTCCACTGAATTATACATTATTTTTCTCCCGTTCTCTTATATCTGTACAGCCTGTACCCACAAAACATTCGGCAACGCTCCCAGCCGACGGATTACGTGATCTCCTATTGGCTCGTCCACCTCAATAATACTCAGGGCATGATCTCCCCTGGTATTTCTGCTCAGCTTCAGCGTACCCACATTCATGTCCTCTTCCAACAGAACACTGGTAATCTGATGGATCACTCCCTTTCGATCCATATGGCTTACCACAATGGCCGGAAGTTCCGCAGTCAGATCGATCCGACAGCCATTCAATTCATTAATCAGAATTCTTCCGCCTCCAATGGAAGATCCGATCATAACCAGCACCAGCATGTCTCCCTGATACAGGCGGATTTCCACCGCATTTTCATGAACTCCTTCCAGCTGCTTTTCATAGAAGCTCCATGTAATGCCCAGCTCCTCTGCAATCGCAAATGCATCCGGAATCCGTTCGTCCTCCGGGCTCATGCCGATTACCCCGGCAAGCAGCGCCAGATCGGTTCCGTGACCCCGATAGGTCTTCGCAAAGGATCCATGCAGTCCGAACTCCGCACGATCGAAGGTTTTCGCACAAAGAGCTCGGGCTGCCGCCCCCAGGCGGGCTGCTCCCGCCGTATGAGAACTGGACGGCCCAATCATCACCGGGCCCACCACATCCATAATACTGATATCCATTTCGGCTTCCTCCTGCTTTCCCTGTTATTATACTCCATTATAACAGAGAATATCAGGTTTTCCCACTGCTAATTTTCATCAAAGGCCCAGATCCCGGCCTGCCTGTTTCAGGTAATCAAAAAAGGTCGCTTTCTTCAATTCCTCCGCTGCCACAACAGGCACACTGCCCAGCTCTGCTCCATTCAAACGATACACCAGCTTTCCCAGAAGATCTCCCTCATGAACCGGCGCCAGAATTTCATTTTCAAATACCCATTCCTTCTCAATCCCCCCGAAATCCTCCCCTTTCATGCTCAAATAGGAAAAGGTTCCCTCCAGTTGTCCTTTTACTGTATCTTTCAGTGCTCCTTTGACAGGAATCTCCGGAAC
>JAEDOC010000084.1 GCA_016302185.1 Clostridium sp.
GGCCCACCGATGGCGGTCGCCCCCCTGAATAAGGTACGGGAGGTAGTCGACTATGCCATCACTGAAATTCCTCCGGAGAAAATTCATCTCGGGATTCCCAATTACGGATATGACTGGCCGCTTCCCTATGTGAGAGGAACGACAAAGGCGCAGAGCATCAGCTATACGGATGCCATCCGTCTGGCCGTTGACCACGGCGTTCGCATTTTCTTTGATGAGGTATCACAGACCCCCTGGTTCCGCTACTGGCAGTACGGAATTCAGCATGAGGTCTGGTTTGAGGATGTGCGCAGCTATCAGGCAAAATTCAGGCTGATGGAAGAGCTTGGCCTTCCCGGTGCCGGCTTCTGGCAGCTGATGCGGCTCTTTCGGGCCGGCTGGCTTCTGGCGGATTCCATGTATAAAATTAGAAAATTGGAAGGAAAGTATTGACAGATTTCCGGTTAATGCATATAATTTAATTCATTAGCAAAGTAGCACACTAAAGTGAAATGAAAAAAAGAATTGATTTCGGAGAAGAGACCGAATCCGACAGAGGAGGAAACTATTATGAAAAAGAACCTGAAGAATAAAGTGGCAGTTACCGCAGCGGCAGCACTGATGGCGATGACAGCACTGAGCGGCTGTTCCGCTCTGGGCGAGGCACCGACCGTTGCCAGCGAGGAAAATACCCAGGCAGAGACCGAGACGGAGAAGTCCGAAGCAGAGAGTGATACGGCAGCAGAGGAAGCCAAGTCCGAAGAGACCGGCAGCCGTCTGGATGAGATTCTGGAGCGTGGGTATATTGAAGTAGCCACTGAGCCGTATTTTGCACCCTATGAGTTTATTGATCCCTCGAAGCCGGGAGATGAGCAGTATGTAGGTTCGGATATTGAGATGGCAAAGTATATAGCGGAGAAGCTGGGTGTGGAATGTCACATCATTCCGCTGGAGTTTGAGGCAGTGTTAACAGGTATTACCGAGGGAAAATATGATATGGCAATTTCTGCGCTGGCTTATACCCCGGCCCGCGCAGAGGCCATGGAGATGTCCAAGGGCTATAAGTTTTCGGATGAAAAGATTCAGTACGGACTGATGGTTCGGGAGGAGAATCTGGATAAGATTAAGAATGCCGATGATCTGGCAGATAAGACTATTGTATACCAGAGCGGTTCCCTGCAGGAGATGTTTGCCAAGGAACAGGTTCCGGCCTGCAAGGAGGAGAAGAGAGTTTCCGCTACCACCGATGGCTTCCTGATGGTACAGGAAGGAAAAGCGGATGCGGTTATTACGGCAGTATCTACTGCACAGCTGTATATCGATGCCAATAAAGGCTGCGGCATGGCGATCGTTCCGGATTTTGAATTTGTAGTGGATGAGTCCACCCAGGGTGAGAGAGTCTGCATGCCGAAGGGTGAGACCGAACTTTGCGATAAAGTAAATGAAATTATCGACGAGGTTCTGGAATCCGGTATCTATGACGAGTGGTTCGAGGAATATGAAGAGTATGCCAAGAGTCTGGGATTATAATGAGGTTTCATTCAGGAGGACCCCGTCATGTTAGAAACAATCATTAAGATGTGGAGCAAATACGGATATGTTTACTTAAATGGTCTGGCCGGCACGTTGTGCCTGGCCGCCATTACTGTGTTCTGCGGAACGCTGCTGGGCACGGTTCTGGCTGTGATGCGCCTGTCCAAGGTAAAACCATTTCAGTGGGTAGTCCGTTTTTATGTCTGGGTGCTGCGCGGTACCCCGATTCTGCTTCAGCTGTATTTCTTCTGGATTTTCCTGCCGAAAATCGTACATGTCAGAATTTCCGATACCTTCTGTATTGTCATCGCGCTGATCGTCAATGCCAGCTCCTATGTGGCGGAGGTCATCCGTGCCGGTATCCAGGCGGTGGACAAGGGACAGATGGAGGCAGCCAGAAGCTTAGGTATGACCGGCCGTCATGCCATGACCAAGATTATCCTGCCGCAGGCGGTAAAGAATATCCTTCCGGCTCTGGGCAATGAATTTATCACCATGATTAAACAGGCCTCCCTGGCCTCTGTCTTCTTTATCAACGAGCTGACCACCTCCTATAAGACGGTGTCCTCCGCGACCTTCCGTCAGGTGGAGTCCATCATCATCGCCGGATGTATCTACCTTCTGGTAACCACGGTGCTGGGCAAGATCATGGAATATGTGGAATGGAGGATGAACCGAAATGATCGATAAGAAGAACGGCGCAGAGCCGATTATCCGGGTGGAGAATCTGAAAAAGTCCTTCGGAGATCTGGAGGTATTAAAGGGGATCACGGAATCCATCTATGAGGGCGAGGTGGTATCTGTCATCGGACCCAGCGGCGGCGGCAAGAGTACCTTTCTGCGCTGCTTAAACCTCCTGGAGACGCCGACCGGCGGCAGCGTCTATTTCCGCGGAACCAATATTACAGATAAAAAAGTGAATATCGATCAGTACCGGCAGAAGCTGGGAATGGTATTTCAGAGCTTTAATGTATTTCCTCATCTGAAGGTCATTGATAATATCACCATCACTCCCATGCTGGAGAAGAAGGTGCCGAAGGAAGAGGCGGAGAAGAAAGCCTGCGAGCTTCTGGAGCGGGTTGGTCTTCTGGAGAAAAAAGAGGAGTATCCGGGAAAACTGTCCGGCGGGCAGAAACAGCGTCTGGCTATTGTACGCGCACTGGCGATGGAACCGGAGGTTATGCTGTTTGATGAGCCTACTTCCGCGCTGGATCCGGAGATGGTAAAAGAGGTATTAAATGTAATCAAGGATCTGGCCGGTTCCGGTATGACCATCGTGATCGTAACCCATGAGATGGGCTTTGCCAGAGAGGTAAGCGACAGAGTGCTCTTTATCGACGGAGGTGTCATTGAGGAGAAGGGAACTCCGGAGGAGCTGTTCGGCAATCCGAAGAAGCCGAGAACCATTGAATTTCTTGGAAAAGTATTATAATTTGAAGAGCATTAGAAAGATTATCATTGTGAAAGGATAGGATCATGAAGGATCTGGAATTGATTGAGAAAGCGATTGCGGAGGTGGAAGGCCGCATTCTGGAAGCCAATGATAAGATCTGGGAGTATGCGGAGCTGGCGTTTAAGGAGTATCAGTCGTCAGCTCTTCTTTGTCAGCTCCTGGAAGAGGAAGGTTTTACGGTAAAGATGGGCCTTGCCGGAATTCCCACCTGCTTTACCGGCAGCTTTTCCGTGGGAAGCGGAAAACCGGTGATGGGAATTCTGGGAGAGTACGATGCGCTGTCCAGCTTAAGCCAGGAGGCCGGTGTGGCAGTGAAAAAGGAGCGGGTTCCCGGCGCGCCGGGCCATGGCTGCGGTCACAGCGCTCTGGGCACAGGATCTCTGGCTGCGGCGTTTGCCGTGAAGAAATACCTGGAGGCCAATCAGAAGGACGGAACCATTATTTATTTTGGCTGTCCTGCGGAGGAAGGTGCCGGTTCCAAGCAGTTTATGGCCCGGGCCGGACTGTTTGACGATGTGGATTTTGTATACACCTGGCACCCGGCCACGGTAAATGCGGTGGACAACACCCATAACAACGCGATCATGGGAGCCAATTTCCATTTCAAGGGTTTGACCGCTCATGCTGGTTCTACTCCGTTTTTGGGGAGAAGCGCGCTGGATGCGGTGGAGCTGATGAGCGTGGGCTGCAATTATTTAAGAGAGCATATTATCCCGGAAGCCAGAATCCACTATGCCTATATTGATGCCGGCGGAACAGCTCCCAATGTGGTGCAGGATCGGGCGACAGTCCGTTACGAGGTAAGAGCGCCCTATGTATCCCAGTTAAAGCAGCTGTTTGAGCGTGTGGTCAAGGTGGCAAAGGGCGCTGCCATGATGACAGAGACAGAGATGAGCTATGAGCTGTGCATGGCATTTACCGAATACCTGCCCAATAAGGCGCTGGCCGGTGTGGCGGATGAGTGCATGAAGGAGATTGGTGCACCGGACTGGTCGGAAGAGGATTATGCGCTTGCCAAACAGTTCGTGGAGACGTATAATGATCAGACGAAGGAGCGGATCCGTCAGGAGATTGTTGAACTGTACGGGGAGGATCGGCTGGACGAGATTCTGGCCCGTCCGCTGGATTCGGAAGTGCATCTTTTTGATCCCTCTGCGACGAAGATGGAGGCCGGATCCACGGATGTGGGCGATGTGGCCTATGCGGTACCGACGCTGAATCTCAATGTGGCTACCTGCTGTATCGGCAACGTGGGCCATACCTGGCAGATGACGGCTCAGACCTGTAGTCCGCTGGCTCACAAGGGGCTTCTGACGGCAGCCAAGATCATGGCGCTTGCCTGTGTGCGGACTATGGATCGACCGGAGGTCATCGCAGCCGCCAAAGAAGAAGTGAAAAAACGCAACGGAGGCAGATATACCTGTCCGCTGCCGGATGAGGTGCAGCCGCCGCTGAATAATTACTAGGTGATATGATGTTAACATTTGAGAGTGATTATACGGAAGGAGCCCATGAGGCAATCCTTCAAAAACTGATGGAAACAAACCGGGAATCCTTATCCGGTTATGGAAATGACTGTTATACAGAGCAGGCAAAGGAGAAGATTCGGAAGGCCTGCGGCTGCCCGGAGGCAGAAGTATATTTTCTGGTGGGAGGAACCCAGACCAACGCGCAGGTGATAAGCTCTGTGCTGAAGCCCTATGAAGGTGTGATAGCAGCTAAGACCGGCCATATCAATGTGCATGAGGCGGGAGCTATTGAATATACGGGGCATAAGGTCTATGAGCTTCCGCAGAAGGAAGGAAAGCTGTCCGCGGCGGATGTGGAGAAGCTTTTGCAGGCCTTCTGGCAGGATGAGACCCATGAGCATATGGTATTTCCCGGCATGGTGTATATCTCCCATCCAACAGAATACGGTACATTGTATACAGAAAAAGAACTGGAAGAACTGTCTGAGGTATGTCGGAAATATCAGATTCCACTCTATGTGGATGGTGCACGACTGGGCTACGGCCTGATGAGCCGCCGTACCGATGTGACATTGCCGCGTCTGGCGGAGCTGGCGGATGTGTTCTACATCGGCGGAACCAAGGTGGGAGCTCTCTGCGGCGAGGCTGTGGTATTTACAAAGAAAAATAAACCGAAGTATTTTATGACACTGGTGAAGCAGCATGGGGCACTGCTGGCGAAAGGGCGCCTTCTGGGCATCCAGTTTGATACGCTCTTTACCGATGATCTGTATTTTAAGATCAGCGCCCATGCCATTGAGATGGCAGAGCAATTAAAGGAAGGCTTTCAGAAACGAGGATACGCCTTCTTCCTGGATTCCCCCACAAACCAGCAGTTTGTGATTCTGCCCAATGATAAGATGGAGAAGCTGCGCAGCAAAGTGTCCTACAGTGTGTGGGAGCCCTTGGATGAGACGCATACGGTGGTGCGGTTTGCCACCAGCTGGGCGACGACAGAGGAGCAGCTGGAAGCGCTGTGGAAGATTCTGGATGCGCTGGATATGCCGGAACCGTAAGCTTTGGAAGAAACAGGAAGCTTTGGAGGAGGCGGACAACTCCGGAAGGAAGAGAAGAGGGAGGATACCGGGATGGAACGAAACATCCGTATGGAAGAGGTATCGGACGGAAAATTATATGGCTTGAATGATATGGTAAAGGCTGGCTGTGAGGACTGTGTGGGCTGCTCGGCCTGCTGTCACGGGATGGGAACCTCCATTGTGCTGGATCCTTATGATATTTACCGGTTAACAACAGGGCTGGGACTGAGCTTTGAACAGTTAATGGAGAGTAGGTTTGAGTTGAATGTGGTGGATGGCATGATTCTGCCCAATTTATCCATGAAAGGCGCAGAGGAAGCCTGCGGTTTTCTGGATAAAGACGGGCGATGCTCGATTCACCCGTACCGGCCCGGCATCTGCCGTCTCTTTCCGCTGGGGCGGCTGTACGAGAACGGCGGCTTTCAGTATTTTCTTCAGGTTCATGAGTGCCGGAAGGAAAACCGGACCAAGGTTAAAGTAAAGAAATGGATCGATACGCCTTCGGTAAAGCAATATGAGGAATTTATCAGCCGCTGGCATTATTTTTTAAAGGATCTGGCGGAGAAAAATAAAGAGGAAAACGACGCAGAGCGGGAGAAGACAGTGAATCTTTATGTGCTGCAGCACTTTTTTCTGACTCCCTACGAAGCGGACCGCGACTTTTATGAGCAGTTTGAGGAGCGGATGACCCGGGCGAAGGAGGCACTGGCATGATGCGGGCGGATTTTCATACCCACACCACCTTCTGTGACGGTAAAAATACGCCCAGGGAGATGGTGGAGGCCGCGTACCGGATGGGATTTACGGATTTCGGTATCTCTGGTCATGCGGATTTCTCCCTGGTGGAGCCGGGCTTCGGCATGTCGGATGAGGCACTTAAGGCGTACAAGGAAGAGCTTCTGGCTCTTCGGGAGGAATACGCCGGTCGGATGAATCTCTATATCGGCATTGAGCTGGACGTGCTGGGGCCGGTGCAGAAGGCGGAGTATGCCATCGGCTCGGTTCATGCGGTGGAAAAACATGGGGAAATCGTCTGTGTGGATGATACAGAGGAAAAGCTGACGGACGGTGTGAACCGTCTCTGGGACGGGGACTGGTACGCCTTTGTACGGGATTATTTTGCACTGGAGGCGACGGTGTATGAGAAGACCCACTGTGACTGGGTGGGGCATTTTGATCTTCTGACCAAGTTTAATGAGAATCCGGACGGAAGCTTCCGTCATTTCGATCCCACCCGGGATGAATTCCTGGAGCCGGCGCTGGCGGCGATGAAGAAGTTGAATGCCCAGGGTCTTCCCTTCGAGATCAATACCGGGGCCATCTCCCGGGGATATCGGACAGAGCCGTATCCATCGAAACAGCTGCTGCGGGAGCTGTGCCGGATGGGCGGGCGGATTATGATCAATTCTGACAGCCACAGTGTGGATACTATCGGGTTTCACTTCGCGGAAGCGGCGAAGCTGGCATCGGAATGTGGGTTTACTCATACCTGGGCTCTGGCGCCGGGCGGCGGATTCCGAAAAATAGAGCTGTAGAGAGTGATTTGTGGATTTCCGATGCCGGGGATCCGGTCGGAAGGGAGTTCGATACGATGATTGTAACGGTAACGATGAATCCTGCCATTGATAAGACGGTGGATCTGCAAGCACTTCTGCCGGGCGGCCTGAACCGGATTCAGAGGGTTGCGTATGATATCGGAGGCAAGGGGATCAACGTGTCCAAAACGATTCATGCTTTGGGCGGAGAGACCCGGACCAATACCAAGGCAGTGGAACGGGATGGAGTTGACCGGATACGCCGGATTGGAGGAAGCTGCTGCGGAGGAAGAGGCTTCGGAACAGCTGCTTTATCTGGCTGCAAGGAAGCTGAAAGAACAGGGAATCGGAACGAAGCCGCCGTCAGGGGAACTGGTAGATTCTTTAAAAGAACAGGTTGTCATAGAGAGAATAAATCGGCAGATATTTGATTGACAAGTTTCGCGGAGAGGATTATATTAGTTAAATAAAAGAATAAATGAACAGACCGGGGAGCCTGCGTTTACAGGCTGAGAGTTGACTGCATCGTCAAGACCCGAATACCTGATTTGGGTCATGCCAACGTAGGAAGAACTGGACTTAGAAAAGAAAGTGGAGATACCTGCGTATCTCTATTTTTTTTGGCGGCACATTGGGGGCACCACCTTGCGTCGCCTAATAAAAGTTATTGATGCCTGAAAGGAGAAATATGATGAAGACAGCATTAACAATCGCCGGAAGTGATTCCAGCGGAGGCGCCGGAATCCAGGCCGACATTAAGACCATGATTGCAAACGGGGTATACGCCATGAGTGCGATCACGGCTCTGACCGCCCAGAATACCACCGGCGTACAGGGAATTTTTGAGGTAACACCCGAATTCCTGCAGCAGCAGATTGACAGTATTTTTACAGACATTCGTCCCGACGCCGTCAAGATAGGAATGGTTGCATCGGAAGGACTGATCCGGGCCATAGCAGAAAAGCTTGTACAGTATGAGGCGAAAAATATTGTGGTGGATCCGGTGATGGTGGCAACCAGCGGTTCCAAATTAATCAGCGATGATGCCATCGGGGCACTGAAGGAATATCTTCTTCCCATGGCCACAGTGCTCACTCCCAATATACCGGAGGCAGAGGTTCTCTCCGGAATGGAGGTAAAGACACCGGAGGATATGATTGCGGCGGCAAAGCAGATCAGCGAGACGTATCACTGTGCGGTGCTCTGTAAGGGAGGCCATCAGTTAAATGATGCCAATGACCTGCTGTACCGGGACGGCGCTTACCGCTGGTTTAACGGAAAGCGGATCGACAATCCCAACACTCACGGAACCGGCTGCACCTTATCCAGCGCCATTGCCTCCAATCTGGCCAAGGGATATGAGCTGGACAAAGCCGTAGAGCGGGCAAAGGAGTATATCTCCGGCGCTCTGGCCGCAGGACTTGACTTAGGACAGGGATCCGGCCCCATGGATCACGGCTTTGCCTTCCATGAAACCGGCTTTGCCATGACAGGAACCGGGATGGGGACGGAGATAGAGACAGGGACCGGGGAGGCGTAAGAGATGACAGCTGCAGAACGTCTTCTGGATGCATCGAAGGACATCTGGGCGAAGTATCATGAGCATCCCTTTGTGAAAGGGATCGCTGACGGAAGTCTGGACAAAGAAAAATTCAAATATTACATGATACAGGATTATCTGTATCTCATTGACTATACGAAGGTATTTGCCATTGGGGCTGCGAAGGGGAAGGATCTGGAGACCATGGGTCTGTTTGCCGGATACACCCACGCGATTCTCGATGGTGAGATGGAGATTCACCGGAGCTATATGAAGCGCCTTGGCATTTCTCTTTCCGGGGCAGAGCAGGCACAGCCGGCACTGGATAACATCTCCTATACCTCCTACATGCTGCGAGTGGCCTACGAGGAAGGCGAGGCGGAGGTGGCGGC
>JAEDOC010000085.1 GCA_016302185.1 Clostridium sp.
TTAGAACAGCCCATCGAATACAGAAGACCTGTGTGCTGTTTTTCGCCGTTCTTCCCCTGCTTCTTTTTCGCGTCCGGATTCATCCTCTTCCAGAAGATATCTCCACTCACTACGCCGGGCGTTAGCTGACGCGACGCCCTCACTTACTGCGTTACTTCTCTACTGCTGCCTTCAGCATCTCCACCTTATCCAGCTTCTCCCACGGAAGATCCAGATCATCACGGCCAAAATGTCCGTATGCCGCAGTCTGCTTATAGATCGGGCGGCGCAGATCCAGCATCTTGATGATGCCGGCCGGGCGCAGGTCAAAGTGTTCACGGATGATATCCACCAGCTTCTGGTCGCTGACCTTGCCGGTTCCGAAGGTATCTACCATGATGGAGGTGGGCTGGGCCACACCAATTGCGTAGGATAACTGAATCTCACACTTATCGGCCAGGCCGGCTGCCACGATGTTCTTTGCCACATAACGTGCTGCATACGCTGCGGAACGGTCCACCTTGGTGCAGTCCTTACCGGAGAAGGCACCGCCGCCGTGACGGGCATATCCGCCGTAGGTGTCTACGATAATCTTACGGCCGGTCAGACCGCTGTCTCCGTGAGGCCCGCCGATGACGAAGCGACCGGTCGGATTGATGAAGAATTTTGTCTTCTCATCGATCATCGCTGCCGGAAGGATCGGATCGAAGACATATCTCTTGATATCTTTATGAATCTGCTCCTGTGTCACATTCTCATCATGCTGTGTGGAAAGAACCACCGCATCCAGGCGGGCCGGTTTTCCGTTCTCATCATATTCTACCGTTACCTGTGTCTTTCCATCCGGACGAAGGTACGGCAGTGTTCCATTCTTTCTCACTTCTGTTAAACGGCGGGCCAGCTTGTGTGCCATATAGATTGGGTAGGGCATATACTCTTCCGTCTCATTGGTGGCATAGCCAAACATCATACCCTGATCACCGGCGCCGATAGCTTCCAGCTCCTCATCAGTCATCTTATTCTCTTTTGCTTCCAGCGCCTTATCCACGCCCAGAGCGATATCGGCAGACTGCTCGTCCAGCGCAACAATAACGCCGCAGGTATCGCAGTCGAAACCATACTTGGCACGATCATAGCCAATCTCTCTGACAGTCTCGCGGACAGTCTTCTGAATATCTACGTAGCCATTGGTGGTAATCTCACCCATCACCACAACCAGACCGGTGGTGCAGGCTGTCTCACAGGCTACACGGCTCATCGGATCCTGCGCTAACAGCGCATCCAGAATCGCATCTGAAATCTGATCACACATCTTATCCGGATGTCCCTCAGTTACGGACTCGGATGTAAATAACAGTCTCTCCATTCTTTTTCCTCCTCGTAAACTTTGCAAAAAGAAAAGTCCGTAGCAATACGGACTTGATTCTCGTTCATCAAATCCTCTTATTGCTCGATTAACCACGTTTTCGCAGTTCCTCGCTCAGGCTGGCACCTTCCGTCCCTCACCGGGGAAACCGGTTTAAACGGGGTTGCCGTGACTTCACAGATCCTTTGTATCTCCATCACTCTGAATAAGGGATAAATACGCACTTTTCAATTTTATGAAATAACTGCAAGAGTACGATAACATACTTATTATCGTCTGTCAAGAAGTATCAGAGAAATCTCCGTCCTTCTGTTTTCCAACAAAATATCCATCGTTTTTTCCGGCAGAAAATCTGCAGAAACTCAGCCCACCTTCAGCTTAAACTTCTGTGCTTCCTTCTCAGAATCCACTTTCTCAATCATGGCGCCAAGGCCCTGCAGCTTTTTCTCAAAGCACTCATAGCCCCGCTGAATATAGCCTATCTCGTCTACGGTGGTATAGCCCTCTGCTGCCAGTCCGGCGATCACCAGCGCAGCTCCGGCACGCAGATCCGGCGCATTTACCTGGGCTCCCGTCAGCTTCTTTACCCCACTGATAATCGCAGTATTGCCTTCCACCTTGATGGAGCTTCCCATACGAGCCAGTTCATCCACATATTTAAAACGATTTTCAAAAATACTCTCGGTTACCACACTGGTACCCTCGGCCAGAGCCAGGGTTACCGTCATCTGCGGCTGCATATCTGTCGGAAAGCCCGGATACGGAAGTGTCTTAATATCCGTATGGCGATGCACCGGACGTCCTACCACACGGACAGCCTCATCAAACTCCGTCACTTCACAACCCATCTCCATCAGCTTCGCACTGATCGCTTCCAGATGCTTGGGAATCACGTTCTGCACCATCACATCACCGCGGGTAATCGCTGCCGCGCACATAAAGGTTCCCGCCTCAATCTGATCCGGAATGATAGAATATTCAGTTCCATGCAGATGCTTCACACCGCGGATTCGAATCACATCCGTTCCCGCACCCTTCACATTAGCGCCCATACTGTTTAAAAAGTTGGCCACATCCACCACATGGGGCTCCTTGGCCGGATTCTCAATAATGGTCTCCCCTTCCGCCAGAGTCGCCGCCATCATGATATTGATGGTCGCACCGACAGAAACCACATCCAGATAGATATGGCTTCCTACCAGATCGATGGCATGGGCCACCACGGCACCATTTTCCACCTCCACTCTGGCTCCCAGAGCACGGAATCCCTTCAGATGCTGATCAATGGGACGGCTTCCGATATTGCAGCCTCCGGGAAGCGGTACCTCCGCACTTTTATATTTGCCCAGAAGTGCACCAATAAAATAGTAGGATGCACGAATCTTGCGGATGTAATCATCATCCACGGTAACCGCATGAATATTCTTCGCGTTGATCCGCACGGTATGACGATCCAGTCGTCTGACCTCCGCACCAATCTCTGAAATGGCCTCCAGAAGGACATTAATATCCCGGACATCGGGAAGGTTTTCTATTAAAACATCTTCATCTGTCATAATGGACGCGGCTAAAATTCCCAGTGCGGCATTCTTGGCTCCGCTGATGGTAACCTCACCCACCAGAGGATTGCCACCCTTCATAATGTACTGTTCCATTCTGCACCTCAATCTATCTATTAAAAAACGATAACAATCGTTACAAAAGTCTTAAATTTCTTTTTATCCAATTACTGATTATATCATAACATTGGAATTTGTAAAGATTGGAACATCTGTTTTATGCCTCTGGCTCCGCGGAAAGGAAGCAGATGAAGTCATTCCCCCCATTGGCCTCAAAATAAGCCGCCGCATCATTTAAACCAATCTTCTCCGCAGAAATCTCAGAGTTTCCTGTTACCCAGTAACATGAAATATTATAAGCATCATAGCCGTAAATCAGTCCATAGCTTCCATCGCCCCGATAAGCCACTACCGGATTGCCCCGGAACACAAAATACAGAACCTGATTCAGAGTAAGCCCACGGCCGTCCAGAAGCTCCGTGCCATCGGAGGACGTCATCTTTTCTTCCGCCAGCTCCGAAAGATATTTCTCAATTACCGGCACTTTTGCCGCAATCTCCCTGAGGCTGCCGATGGTTCTCGCATTACTCCGGTTCACCCGGCTCCAGAATACCCGGCCGGTTTCTTCTGTCACCAGACCCATACCATCATTGGCTGCCCGTACCGCTCCTGTAAAATCCTCGTAAATTCCTACCAGACGTCCCCGGCTGTATGCATAATACGCGCGCTGTTCAAACGCTTCTCCTGGCTTCAGAAGAATCGTATTGTTCTCCTCCGCTACCGCTTTTTTGGGCACATGCACCCGGATATTCCGGCTTCTGGGCATACTGGCATCCAACTGTATAAAATACAACCGCCCCTGCTTGGCATCTGCGAAATGCCCCAGCCCCGCCAACAGATCACTGTCCATCTCTTCATTGCAGACCAGAGTATCCTCCTCCATCGGCTCATAGGTAAGACCGTTCTTTCTGACTCTGGACAGATGAACCCGGCTGTCCTGAATATCCACACTGCTTAAATAAATACCGGATTTCTCATAACGGGTTTCCAGCACCATCTCGGTTCCCATAATCTCAATGGCATACATGGGAATTCCAACCACACGGCCATCCGTGGTAAACTGCTCTCCCGGATGGGCCAGCCCATACACCAGGTCATTTCCCACAAATCCAATCAGGCGAATCACGGTAGGATTCTCAAATTGAATCTCATCCTTTTTTCCTGTCTCCAGATCCATCACATTCAGCCGACGGGAATCATAGATCGCTTCCCCATCCTGCCAGGCAATACGGGACCCGTCGGTACTGACCGCAAAATTCTTCTCCGTCAGACCATCCGCCACCACCATAGATTCTTTTCCCGTCAGATCCACCGCATACACAGTATGATCCATCATCAGATACAGATTCTGGTTCTCACTCAGATAACTCAGGCTTTTCACATCCTGCCGCAGGCTTTCGTAATCCAGAGAAGACGGCAGATACATCCGTTCTGTCAGGGAATTTCCGTCTCTCTCATAACGATATACCGCCACACCGGTGGTTCCCTCATGATTTCCCCGATTCATATAGCCATAGACCAGAAAATCCACGTCTCCCGCTTCACTGACTGCCAGAATCTTCACGCCATGCGCGCGAAAGCTGGTCCTGATATCCTCTTGGCTTTTGCGGAACGCAAATACCTTTGTGCTCTCTCCTTTTGTCACATCATAGAACCACAGTGCCCGGTTTGCCACAAATGCCCGATACTTTCCGGACGCATCCGAAACCGACTGCAGCTCTCCGGCATCGGAAATACCCAGCAGAATTCTTTTATCCGAGTACGCAGAATCATCCCCGGAAAAAATCTGATTCACCCGGCGGTCATAATCCATCATGTAGATCCGCTGCGGGCTCCATTTCATGGTAAACGCTTCCGCGACATCATAATATAGCTCTTTTCCGGCCTCATCCGTTCTGGAAACCACATATTCCAGCTCCACGCATCCCATAACGCCCTGCAGCTCCTTTAAATGCATGGAAACGGAACCGACCCGCTGCATTCCCAGACTGCGCCAGGTCAGCTGCTCAAAATTATTCTTCAGCGTAACCTCGCCCAGAGAACTGTTATCCGCGTTGAGATCCGACTCCAGATAGGTTGTCAGCTCCCGGGCTGTATCATATTGAAAGGTCTTCTCCGAAAATTCCTCCGCCAGCGAAATCATACTTTCCGCATACGAATTGTCTGTTGTCATGATACGGGTGTAATAATGCACCTCCGGGTGCTCCTCTGTGGATATGGTCAGTGTCAGCCGGTACTCCCGCTCCGAAACCAGAAGATTCTGAATGGGAAGCTGTGCCCGAATCGTTCCATCCTGCGTCTCCCAGTGTTCCAGCGAGGTTCGCTCGACCAGCCGTTCCCCATCCAGACTGCGAATCTCATACCGGATTCCTTTTACCTGGGAATCCACATCCTCAAATACCACATTCAGGCGGCGATCCTGCGGCAGAACCGTCAGATCTCCCCGCCCTGCGCTGCGGCTGTTATCTTCCACAAAACCATAGAGACAGTTCATCTCTCTTCCGAACTGTTCCATATAAACCACCGGCAGATCCGCATCCTCAATGGAGGTATACATCGTGCCGTCTTCCTCCTGCCTCAGAACAGACCAGGCAAAGTACCCGGCCAGCGCCAGAATAAATATCACCAGCAGAATCACTGCTTTTTTTAATATCTTTCTCATAAATAAATCCTGTTCAATCCTTTTTCCAATTTCCTTCCGGAAGCAGCCAACGCCGACTTCCCCATATACAGTATAGCATAAACAGGCACGGGAGAAAAGAATTGTTGACGTAAAAAACTCAGGCCTCCATTCTACATGGATGAAAACCTGAGTTTCCAAATACATTTCTCTTCCTACTGGCACCTTCCGCTCCGGCAGCGCCTTCTCTGCAATTCATGCATCAGCAATATACGGAGCAGATCCCACTGATTTCCGGGAGGTTTCGGTCTTGGCGGCGGTGTTGGCCCTGGCGGCGGACCCCAGGGAGGATTTGGACCGCCCGGCGGTCTCCACGGTGGATTAGGCCGCGGCGGCGGATTGCGATCCCACGGACTCCGGTTCCGCATTTCCTGGGAATACACTGCCCCGTTTTCCCAGAGGCACGCTCCGCTCCGCACCGGCCCATACGCCACATGAATCTCTGCAGCTGCAACCTTTTTCGTTTTCCCGGCTTCTTCTGATTCACCTTCCGTTTCCGTCTTCTGAATTCCGGCCCGTTCAGCCGCTTTGCGTGTCAATTGCTCCAGCAGGACGCGATCCGGATATTCATCATAAATCGGGCTTCCCTCATACTCCATCTCGTCTATGACCGCATCTACTGATAACTGCAGCTGTTTTACCTGTTCCGGATACATACTTTTGAAATAATCAAAATCCCGGAGCAGGCGTTCCCGGTCCGACAGCGGATGCTGAGGCGAATTATCCTGTTCCTCCCGCCGGTACAGCTGATATGGTTCCGGCGTTATCTCCTGCGTTTTGATTCTTCCGTTTGAAAAATCCTGCATCTGACGCCCATACCTCCTTACAGCACAAGGTTATATGGTATCATATGCAGGATTCTCTTAATATTTCATTCTTTGTTACACTTCAAATAATTTCTCCGGGTACACTCCCTCAGAAATCAGTTTCCGGATGGATTCCGTGACACTGGCCTTATCTTCCTTATAGGTCACACCAAACCAGTGATCCTTCGTCTCCAGCACTGAAACCCGTGCCCGGTTTTCCCGGATCATCTGATCAATAATGGACGGAAGCAGATACTCCGATTTGATATCCCCCGGCTCCAGCTGAGATAAAAACTCCTGAAAGCCCTTCTCCAGCTCTTTTACAAAAGCCGGTGTCAGTCCCCACATATTCATGGAAACAGGCTGATTCTCTCTTACCGTTACCGGAGCCCCATTCTTATCCGTCGCCTGTATTCCCTCCGCAGTACGTCTGATATTATAGGTCTCCCGTACCTGCTTCAGAATACCGTCCTCTCCGACTTCACAGACCCCGCGGGTCACAGTTCCATTTTCACTTAAGGTATTTGCCAGAATAAATCCACCCATACAGATGTCATATACCGGTTTTTCTTCCTCCATCTGATTTACCATATAATCATGGATTTTGACAAAGCCTTCCTTGCCATAATAATCATCTGCGTTAATGACGAGAAACGGCTCCTCGATCAGATTCCGGATGCTCAAAATCGCCTGACCGGTTCCCCAGGGCTTCTTTCTTCCCTCCGGCACCGTAAATCCTTCCGGAAGATCCGAAAGCTCCTGATATGCGTAAGAGACCGGCGCAATCTTCTCAATTCGATCTCCGATCACCTCTTTGAAATCCTTTTCCAGATCATGGCGAATTACAAAAATAATTCGATTAAATCCCGCTTCCAACGCATCATGGATGGAATAATCCATAATAATTTCTCCTGACGGTCCCACCGGCTCCAGCTGTTTGATTCCGCCGCCAAAGCGGCTTCCGATCCCTGCCGCCATAATAACGAGTGCTGTATTCTTCATTTGGTTTCTCCTTGTCTATCCGTAAATATTCTGTTATCATCTGTCTTTTTCATCTAGTCGTATCAGTATAGCACACCTGACTTTTTTTCGCAACGTAATGTCGGTAAAATATCGGTATTTCTCTGTCGTTTCTGACAATTTCCCTTGTTACACACCTTTAAAGCTGGTATAATATTTTTATTAACTATGTTTGGAGGGTACACTATGAAAGGAAATGTTATCGTTGGTCAGTCCGGCGGTCCTACCGCTGCCATTAACTCCAGTCTTGCGGGTGTTTACCGTACCGCAATCGATCGAGGTGCCAAGAAGGTTTATGGCATGCGCCATGGAATTCAGGGACTGTTAAATGAAGACTACGTGGATTTATCGGAACACATTCAGTCCGATCTGGATGTGGAGCTTTTAAAGCGCACTCCGGCCGCCTACCTCGGTTCCTGCCGTTATAAGCTTCCGGAAATCCATGAAGACATTAAAACCTATGAAAAGATTTTCGGCATCATTGATAAACTTGAGATCGAATGCTTCATTTATATCGGCGGTAACGATTCTATGGATACCATTAAGAAGCTTTCTGATTACGCGATTTTAAAGGGACACCCCACCAAGTTTTTAGGTGTTCCGAAAACCATTGATAACGATCTGGCTCTGACCGACCACACGCCGGGCTACGGAAGCGCTGCCAAATACATCGGAACCTCTGTCAAGGAAATCATTCAGGACAGTCAGGCGCTGATCTATGACAAAGGACTGGTAACCATTGTAGAGATCATGGGCCGCAATGCCGGCTGGCTGGTTGGCTCTGCCGCTCTTTCCAAGGGGGAAGACTGCAACGGTCCTGACTTAATCTATGTACCGGAGCTTCCTTTTGACATTGACAATTTCCTGGAACGCGTCAGAACACTGCTTGCACAGAAGACCTATGTTGTAGTCGCGGTTTCCGAAGGTATCCGTCTCGAAGACGGGCGCTATGTCTGCGAGCTGACCGACGGTGTTGATTTTGTCGATGCCTTTGGCCACAAACAGCTGACCGGAACCGCCAACTATCTTGCACGCCGGCTGGCTCAGGAGATTGGCTGCAAAACCAGAACCATCGAATTAAGCTCCATGCAGAGAGCCGCATCCCATCTGGCCTCCCGTATCGATATTCTGGAAGCCTTCCAGGTTGGCGGTGCCGCAGTGAAAGCTGCCGACGAAGGCGACACTGGTGAGATGGTCATCATCAAACGTCTCTCCGACGATCCGTACCAGTCCACCACCGATCTGCGGAATGTCCACAAAGTATCCAACGTGGAAAAAACCGTCCCCAGAGAGTGGATCACCGAAGACGGAACCTATGTTACCGACGAATTCATCAATTACGTTCGCCCGTTAATTCAGGGCGACGTCTCCCCGGTTATGGTGGATGGAATTCCGAGATATTTGTATCATAAGGGGAAATAGAGATATAATTGAGTAACCTGGAGCGTCGCGTAAGCCGGCGCTCCTTTGT
>JAEDOC010000086.1 GCA_016302185.1 Clostridium sp.
TCTCCGCCAGCGTATCTCCCAGATTAAACACCGGCTCATATTCCACCGGCACGGTCCATTCCACCATCTTTTCCGTCTCCTCATCCATGTGAGTTCCGGTATCCGGCATGTTCTTATTCAACCGTTTTAATTTGACCTCAGCCACGTAGGGATTCTCCACATTCAGAACACCGCCGACACAGCCGCCGTCACAGACATTCAGTTCCACAAATTTCAGGTTGGAGAATTTTCGATCCTCCAGATCCTCCAGCACACGGATCACGCTCTCGATCCCATCCGCCGCCAGATAACTCTCAGAAAACAGTCCGGCAGCCTCTCCGCTTCTCCTGCCCCAGCCGACACCGATCCGTCCCGACTGTACCAGATTGGGCGCATCTGCAGGCACCGACTCCATACAGGTAAGCAGTCTCGGATACACATCCTTTGTCGCCAGTACCCGGTCAATCTCACTTTTTTCCATTCCCAGAGGAGCCTTCGCGTAACTCACCTTGGACGGGCAGGGAGAAATAAAAAAGATGCCTATCTTCTCTCTGGGAAGCCCCGTCTTCTCCATCGCCCGTTTCACCGCCATCTGCGCTGCCACCTCCCTGGGAGGCTTGATCGGCAGAAGATTCGGAATCAGGTTCGGAAATTTCACCCGAATCAGGCGAACCACCGACGGACAGGAGGTACTGATAAAGGGCATTCCCTTATAATTCTTTTCAATATATGCTCTGGATGCCTCTGATACGATCTCCGCCGCCGCGGCGACCTCTACCACATCATCAAATCCCATCTTCAAAAGACCATTCAGAACAATATTGATATCATCCAGATTATTAAACTGGCTGTACAATGTAGGTGCCGGAAGCGCCACCGTATACTCATATTCTTTCCTTGTATCCATCGAATCATAATCCGCCAGATGAGCATGATGAGGACAGATTCGGATACATTGCCCGCAGTCAACACAGTATTTGCTGTTGATCTGCGCTTTTCTGTTTCTGACCCGAATTGCCTGGGTAGGACACCGCTTGATGCAGTTGATGCATCCTGTACAAAGATCCTTATCCAGGCGCACGGAGTGATAAAATTTATACATGGATTTCCCTCCTGATCCTGGCAGACAGACTCACATCACATTGACAACCATTGTAATCCTGGTACCAACTCCCAGCTCTGTCTGAATGTCCATCTCGTCCGTGTATTTTTTCATATTAGGCAGTCCCATGCCGGCGCCGAAGCCAAGGCTTCGTATCTCATCGGGCGCTGTGGAATAGCCTTCCTTCATGGCCATTTCAATATCGGGGATTCCCGGCCCAACATCATCCAGAACCATGCGGATCTGCTCCGGAGATACCTCCACCGTAATCTCTCCGCCCCGGGCATGAATCACCATATTGATCTCACCTTCGTAAAGCGCGATAGAAACCTTCCGTATCGCTTTCGGACTGATCCCCAGCATCTTCAGCTTATTTTTCACATCACTGCTGGCTTCTCCCGCACGGGAAAAATCATCCGGCGACACCGTATACCGCAGCGTAATTGCTTCTGCCATCAGACTGCACCTCCCCGAAGTCCGGCCGCATAGAGCATTCCACAGGCGGAAAACATCCGGTGGCCGGTTTCCAGAAGCACAAGACCAGACTCTTTCGCCAGCTGTACCGTTTTCTCATCCGGCTTCTTGCCACGCACAAAAATAATGCAGACAATGTCCAGAAGCTCTGCCGTCCGTATCACCTGCGGATTGCACAGGCCGGTCAGAAGTACTGAGTGATCCTTGGAAAATGCCAGCACATCGCTCATCATATCCGATCCGCAAGCCGTCTTCACTTCCTCACTCATCCGTTCTTCCCCGGTAATAATTCTTGCGCCTAATACTTTTCGAACCTCTTCTACCGTCATACTCAACTCTCCTCTCCGAATTTTCATTCTATTTTCACAATTTTCTTTATTTATCCGGTACAAAACAAGATTCTCCGCCTATTAGAATACCATTCACCCCTTTGATTTGCAAGACTTTTTGATAATTATTTTTGAATCGACTGAATATTTTGTATAGTTTGTTTGCTTATTAACAATCAAGCCAATTATATAGCTACATCATGACTTTTTCTGATTTTTTTCAGGAAAAATACAAAAATCTACCTAGTTTTTTCTCTCTATTTGTGCTAGACTAATATAGATGTTTAAAATAACTATAAGGAGGTTCAACAACATGTCTCAGAAAAAACAAGGCGTACACTTTACAGGCACGGCTGAGCAGGAAGCCGCGTTAAAAAAAGTCATTGCTGAACTTAAAGACACTCCAGGCGCCCCGATGCCTATCATGCAGCACGCTCAGGAAATCTACGGATATCTTCCGATTGAAGTACAGGCCATGATCTCCGATGAAACGGGTATTCCTCTGGAGAAGGTCTACGGAGTCAGCACCTTCTATGCACAGTTCTCCCTTCAGCCCAAAGGCAAATATCGCATCTCCGTCTGTCTCGGAACTGCCTGCTATGTCAAAGGTTCCGGTGAGATTCTAAAAAAACTGGAAGAGCTTCTTGGCATTACGAACGGAGAGTGTACTCCGGACGGTAAATTCTCTCTGGATTCCTGCCGCTGTGTCGGTGCCTGCGGTCTTGCTCCTGTCATGATGATCAACGATGAAGTCTACGGACGTCTGACCCCGGACGAAATTCCTGCAATTCTGGCTAAATATGACTGAGCTGTCAT
This sequence comes from Clostridium sp., assembly GCA_016302185.1. Taxonomy (GTDB): domain Bacteria; phylum Bacillota; class Clostridia; order Lachnospirales; family Lachnospiraceae; genus Otoolea. The sequence goes on from JAEDOC010000086.1 coordinate 2,701, forward strand.
TGAATGTTCTTGACGTGGCGGAGAATTCTGCCCGAGCCGGTGCTTCCCTGATTTCCATTACCGTTGCCACAGATACGAATCTGGATCGTCTGACCATCACGATTGAAGATAACGGCTGCGGAATGAATAAAGAAGAACTGAGACGTGTCACGGATCCCTTTTTTACCAGCAGAACCACACGCAAGGTCGGTCTGGGGGTTCCTCTTTTTAAATACGCCGCAGAATGTACCGGCGGCAGCTTCTGCATCACTTCAGAAGAAGGTCACGGAACCACGGTAACTGCCATATTTGTCCTCTCCCACATCGATCGAATGCCTCTGGGCGATATTAATTCCACCATTCAGACGCTGATCACCTGCCACCCGGACATTGCATTTGTCTACCGTTACAGCTATAACGGCAGAGAATTTACGCTGGATACCCGAGAGCTTCGGGAAATTCTCGGAGATATTTCCTTTGAAGAGCCGGAGGTATCTGCCTTTATTACGGAATATCTGACAGAAAACAAACTTGAAACTGACTGCGGCGCTGTGTACTAGGCGCCCTTATGGAAACGGAGGAAAGATTATGAAATCCCTTGAAGAATTAAAAGCCATCCGTGTGAAAATGCAGGCTCAGGTCAATCTGCGCGACGGCGGACACGGAGCTACCCGCGTGGTTGTCGGCATGGCCACCTGCGGAATCGCCAGCGGAGCGAGACCGGTTCTGAACACTCTGTCCAAACTGGTTCAGGAAAAAGGACTGGTCGGCAAAGTATCCGTAACCCAGACCGGATGTATCGGTTTATGCCAGTATGAACCCATTGTTGAGATCCTTGAACCCGGCAAAGAGAAGATTACATATATTAAGATGACCCCGGAAAAAGCGGCGGAAGTTGTAGAGCAGCACTTAATCGGCGGAAACCCGATAGCAAAATACACGTTAAACGAAGCAGATTTAAAATAACGAGGAGGAAGCCAGATGTATCGTTCACACGTATTAGTCTGCGGCGGAACCGGTTGTACTTCTTCCGGCAGCCAGCAGATTATGGAAACCTTAAAAGCCGAGATTGAGAAAAATGGTCTTTCGGACGAAGTCGCTGTTGTACAGACCGGCTGTCACGGTCTCTGCGCCTTAGGCCCGATTATGATCATTTATCCCGATGCCACCTTCTATTCCATGGTCAAAAAAGAAGACATCCCTGAGATTGTTTCTGAGCATCTCTTAAAGGGACGTGTTGTTACCAGACTCCTGTATGACGAAACCGTGACCCCGACAGGAATTAAATCCCTGGAGGACACTGATTTCTATAGAAAACAGCACCGGATTGCGCTGCGCAATTGCGGTATCATCAATCCGGAGGTCATTGAAGAATATATCGGTACCGGCGGTTATGCTGCTCTGGGCAAGGTATTAACCGAGATGACTCCTGACGAAGTAATTCAGACCATTTTAGACAGCGGTCTGCGCGGACGAGGCGGCGCAGGCTTCCCAACCGGACTGAAGTGGAAGCTGGCTAAAGCCAATGATGCAGATCAGAAGTATGTCTGCTGCAACGCGGATGAGGGCGACCCGGGTGCATTCATGGATCGTTCCGTTCTGGAAGGCGACCCCCATGCGGTACTGGAGGCTATGGCCATCGCAGGCTATGCCATCGGCGCCAGCCAGGGCTATATCTATGTACGTGCCGAGTACCCCATCGCTGTAGAGCGTTTAAAGATTGCCATCAATCAGGCGCGCGAAATGGAGCTTCTGGGCGACGATATCTTCGGAACCGGATTCTCCTTTGACATTGATTTACGTCTGGGTGCCGGCGCATTCGTCTGCGGCGAGGAAACCGCTCTGATGACCTCCATCGAAGGCAAGCGCGGTGAGCCGAGGCCCCGTCCGCCGTTCCCGGCACAGAAAGGACTGTTCGGCAAACCCTCTATCTTAAATAACGTAGAAACCCTGGCCAATATCCCGCAGATTATCTTAAACGGACCGGAATGGTTCGCTTCCATGGGTACCGAAAAATCCAAGGGAACCAAGGTATTCGCTCTTGGCGGCAAGATCCACAACACCGGACTGGTGGAGGTTCCCATGGGTACGACCCTGCGGGAAATCGTGGAGGAGATCGGCGGCGGTATCCCGGGAGGCAAGAAGTTCAAGGCAGCCCAGACCGGCGGTCCTTCCGGCGGATGTATCCCGGCTGAGCATTTCGATATTCCCATCGACTATGATAACCTGACTGCCATCGGCTCCATGATGGGTTCCGGCGGTCTGATCGTATTAAATGAAGATGACTGTATGGTGGATATCGCCAAGTTCTTCCTGGAATTCACTGTTGAAGAATCCTGCGGCAAATGTACTCCCTGCCGTATCGGTACCAAGAGAATGCTGGAGATCTTAACGAAGATTACCAAGGGGCAGGCTACCATGGAGGATCTGGACAAGCTGGAGGATCTTTGCTACTACATAAAGAACAACTCCCTCTGCGGACTGGGGCAGACCGCTCCCAACCCGGTGCTCTCCACACTCCGTTATTTCCGTGACGAGTACGAGGCGCACATCAAAGAGAAACGCTGTCCGGCAGGTGTCTGCAAGGCTCTTCTCTCCTACGTCATCGACCGTGACAAGTGCCGCGGATGTACGCTCTGTGCAAAGAACTGTCCGGCAGGCGCCATCATCGGAACTGTTAAGAATCCGCATATTATCGATACCGACAAATGTATCAAGTGCGGCGCATGTATGGAAAAATGCCACTTCGGCGCTATCTACAAGAAATAAAGGAGGAAGAATCAAATGGCGGATATCACAATCAAAATCAATGGCAGGACAGTTACCGCCCCGGCCGGCTCCACCATTCTGGAAGCCGCCCGCCTGGCGAACATTGAGATTCCTACCTTGTGTTTCTTAAAAGAGATTAATGAAATCGGCGCATGCCGTATCTGTGTGGTAGAGGTGAAGGGAGCCAGAACCCTGGTTGCTTCCTGTGTCTACCCGATTAATGAAGGTATGGAGGTCTGGACCAATACCCCGAAAGTACTGGAATCCAGAAAGAAAACCTTACAGTTATTACTCTCCAACCACAACCGCTCCTGCTTATCCTGTGTCAGAAGCGGCAACTGTGAACTGCAGATGCTCTGCCGGGAGCTGGGTGTTGAGGATGAAGGTTTCTATGACGGTGAGAAGACTCCGTCGGAGATCGATGCTTCTGCGGCCCATATGCTTCGTGACAACAGCAAATGTATCCTCTGCCGCCGCTGCTCTGCTGTCTGCGATCAGGTACAGGGAATCGGCGTCATCGGCCCCAACAACCGTGGCTTTTCCACCTGTATCGGCTCTGCTTTCGGTATGGGCTTAGGCGAAACCAGCTGTGTCTCCTGCGGTCAGTGTATCGCTGTCTGTCCGACAGGCGCTCTGCAGGAGAAGGATTCCACCGGCAAGGTATTCGAGGCATTGGCAGATCCGGCCAAGCATGTGATTGTACAGACCGCTCCGGCTGTCCGTGCCGCACTTGGCGAGGAATTCGGCTACCCCATCGGAACCAACGTGGAAGGCAAAATGGTTTCCGCGCTCAAGATGCTGGGCTTTGACAAGGTATTCGATACCGATTTCAGCGCCGACTTAACCATCATGGAAGAGGCACATGAATTTATTGAGCGTGTGCAGAACGGCGGTGTACTTCCGATGATTACCTCCTGTTCTCCGGGCTGGATCAAATACTGTGAGCACTATTTCCCGGATATGACAGAGAATCTGTCCTCCTGCAAATCTCCGCAGCAGATGTTTGGCGCCATCGCCAAATCCTACTACGCAGAAAAGGCAGGCATCGCTCCGGAGGATATCGTATGCGTCAGCGTCATGCCGTGTACTGCAAAGAAATTTGAGATTGGCCGTGACGATCAGGCAGCCAACGGTGTTCCGGATGTGGATATCGCCCTTACCACCAGAGAGCTGGCCCGTATGATCCGCAAGGCCCGCATCAAATTCACCGAGCTTCCGGACGATGAGTTCGATGAACCATTAGGCATAAGCACCGGTGCCGGTACAATCTTCGGCGCTACCGGCGGTGTAATGGAAGCAGCCCTTCGTACCGCAGTGGAAACACTGACCGGCGAAGAGCTTCCGTCTCCTGACTTTACCGAGGTTCGCGGAACGCAGGGAATCAAAGAAGCCTCCTACAATGTAGCCGGTATGGAAGTAAAGATTGCCGTAGCCTCCGGTCTGAGCAACGCCAGAGAGCTTCTTAACCGCGTCAAATCCGGAGAAGCACAGTATCACTTCATTGAGATCATGGGTTGCCCCGGCGGTTGTGTCAACGGCGGCGGACAGCCGCAGCAGCCAGGCTATATCCGCAACACCGTGGATATCCGCGGTCTGCGTGCCAAGGTTCTCTACGATTCCGATAAGGCAGACACCATCCGGAAATCCCATGAGAATCCGGCCATCAAAGAGCTGTATGCCACCTACTTAGGTGAACCGGGAAGTGAGAAGGCACATCATCTGCTCCACACCACTTATGTAAAGAGAAAAATCAATGAAATCTAATTTTCTCAAGCCATAAAAGAAACGGGAGGAAGCACCGCGTAACGGATGCTTCTTCCCGTTCTTCTCTTCTATTCTTCACTTTCAATTATTCATTCAGCTTCTGCTCAAATTCTTCCATGGATAATACCCCGAAAAACAGATTTCCCTGCACCTCATTGCAGCCTGCCTGCCGTACAAACTCTTCCTGCCGCTCCGTCTCCACGCCCTCGCAGACCACATGGTACCCCATTCCGTTCAGAAGAGGAATCAGCTTCTCCAGGAACAAATGGCCCTTAGTTCTGACAAAACAGCTATTCAGAAAGTTTTTGTCTACTTTGATAGTATTAAGCGGTACATCCAGCACCATATTCAGCACCGAATATCCGGCGCCAAAATCATCCAGTGCCGTTCGGATACCCGCTTCCTGCAGTTTTTTAAACAACCGGCGCACCTTCTCATATTCCGCAGCAGTTGCCGTCTCCGTCAATTCCACCTCAATCAGAGAAGGAGCAATACCATGACGTTTCAAAATCTCCAGAAATCGCTCCACCGTATTGTCCGCCGCAGTATGAAGAATGGAAAAATTAATCGACATCGGAACTACCTTTTTTCCTTCCCGGATACATCGTTCCAGAAACTCTGCGATCTTTTCCAAAACGTAAAAATCCAGCTCCAGAATCCGCCCGGTCTGCTCATACAGCGGGATAAAATCTCCCGGATACATCACCGAACCATCCGGTCGTTCCCAGCGAAGCAGTGCCTCTGCTCCCAGCATGGTATGATCCGCCAGAGAAACTCTGGGCTGAAAACATACCTTCATCTGCTGCTGTTCCAATGCAGAATTCAGTCCATATCGAATCTCATGCTCCAGACGGTATCTCTTCTCCAGAACCTTATCATAGACACAGACACTTTCTCTGTCGTTCTCCCGTATCTGCCGTCTGGCATAGTTCGCCGCATCAATCGCCGCCGATGCACTGACGCAATCCGGAGGAATCCGGTAGATTCCGCTCCGAACCTTAAGCTGAATTCCAGGGAAACGCTGCTGCTGCCTCTGTACGAACTCTGCATTGATCCTGTGAACATCTTCAGCCACCTGCTTCAAAGCCTTCACTGTCGGCAGAAACAGAATAAACTGATCTGCCACCACTCTGGTAAAATAAACACCGGTCTCATGCTGTATACTTTCAATGATGTGACTGGCGAACTCACGCAGCACCTGATCGCCTGTATGATAACCGCATTTCTGATTGAAATACTTAAATCCTGCGAAATCACTGAATATCACCACGTAAGAGACTGCATTGCCACCGACAATCATCCGATCCATTTCCTCCCGAAAACGGGTAAAAGAGAGCAGCCCCGTCAGAGAGTCGTACTCCGCCACGGATAAGATATCTCTGCGAAAATCCCTTGGTTCGAGCGGCCCTTCTTTCCTAACTCCCGGAATTGAGTTCTCAAACTGCTCCGGCATATCACAGAATACAAACCGGTTTCTTCCCTGCGCCTTGGCTCGATAGAGCGCCCTATCTGCATTAGAAAACATCTGATTATACGTATATCCCCTGGTGTTGGCCGGAAGGAAACTGATGCCGACACTACATGTGGCCAAATAGCCCTCCTTAAAATCCAGCCCCCGCACCTCATCCATCAGTGCCGCCACCTTTTTTACCAGAGCGCCATGGCTGATATCTTTCATAAGAATCACGAATTCATCTCCACCTGCCCTCA
>JAEDOC010000087.1 GCA_016302185.1 Clostridium sp.
CGATTGTGATGATAGCGACAAACCGCTTGAAATCATGCCCGACCATGATTCGTTTTCGCCCTCTGCGAGCAGCGACGCCGCCTGCATCGGAATGATCGGCGGAGCAGACGGACCGACTGCGGTTGTGTTTGGAGAAAGTTCGCAAGGTAAGCTAAGTACCGCTTGTTCCGCACTACACTTTGAGCCTATTCAACATGACATCGAGTGGCGTATTACATTTCACGAAAAAAGATATGTTGATTTTACCCTTACACTAGATACAACCGAAAGAAACGAAAAAGAATAAATGGAGAGTCTCTGGGAAAGGGACTCTCTTTTTGCATAAAATGCATAGAATATGCACAAAAATACACATTTTATACAAAAAAAGTAATAAAAATGCAAAAAAAGGTATTGCATTCTCCGGATCATAGAGTTATAATAAGTCCAATTTCACAGCATCTGGTATGATCTGGATGACTGTTGAGCCATATTTTGAGAAAAGAAAATAAAGTGGAGGAGAAAAATCATGGCAAAGAAATATAATAAAATCGTACTGGCATATTCCGGAGGTCTGGATACTTCCGTATTGATTCCGTGGTTAAAGGAGAATTATGGATGTGAGGTTATCGCTGTTTCCGGTGATGTAGGTCAGGGAACCGAGCTGGACGGCCTGGAGGAGAAGGCGAAGAAGACAGGCGCTTCCAAGTTATATATTCTGGATTTAAAGGATGCTTTTGTTGACGATTACGTAATCCCGACCATGAAGGCAGGCGCAGCGTATGAGGGATATTTACTGGGAACCTCTTTTGCGCGGCCGATTATCGCTAAGGGCATTGTGGATATCGCATTAAAAGAGGGTGCAGATGCCATCTGCCACGGCTGTACCGGAAAAGGAAATGATCAGGTACGTTTCGAGCTGGCCATCAAGGCCTTCGCACCGCAGATGGATGTCATCGCACCGTGGCGGTTCTGGGAGCTGAATTCCCGTGAGAAGGAGATTGAGTATGCAGAAGCACACAACATTCCGTTAAAGATTACCAAGGAGACCAATTACTCCAAGGATAAGAACTTATGGCATCTGTCTCATGAGGGTCTGGATCTGGAGGATCCGGCCAATGAGGCACCGATCAACAAACCGGGCTTCTTAGAGCTGGGTGTATCCCCGGAGATGGCACCGGACAAGCCTTCCTTTGTAACGCTGCATTTTGAGAAGGGAACTCCCACCGAGTTAAATGGAGAGAAGATGACCTGCCGTCAGATTATCGAGGCTCTGAATAAGGTTGGCGGTGAGAATGGTGTCGGCCTTCTGGATGTGGTGGAGAACCGTCTGGTTGGTATGAAGAGCCGCGGTGTTTATGAGACTCCCGGTGGAACCATTCTTTACAAGGCACACGAGAAGCTGGAGGAGATCACTCTGGATAAGGAGACCCAGCATTATAAGACCCAGCTGGCGCTGAAGTTTGCCGAGCTGGTATATAACGGACAGTGGTACACCCCACTGCGCAAGGCTATGAGCGCTTTCGTGGATTCCACACAGGAGACTGTGACCGGTGATGTGAAGTTAAAGCTCTACAAGGGCAATATCATTCCGTGTTCTGTCACCTCTCCGTACAGCTTATACTCCAGCGGCATGGCTACCTTTGATGAGGATGACTGCTACAATCAGGCAGATTCCGCAGGCTTTATCAACCTGTTCGGACTTCCGTTAAAGGTTCGTGCGTTAAATGATCAGGCGCTGGCGGCGAAGACCGGTGAGCACTTCCCCAGCGTGGAATAAAAATATAGTTTTAGAAAGAATAAAGATGAGGCCATTGAAATTTTCGAAAAGGAAGTTTCAATGGCCGATAAAGTAAAAGGAGAAATATAGTTATGGCAAAGTTATGGGCAGGACGTTTCGGCAAGGAGACGGATCTGGAGGTAAATGATTTTAACTCATCGATTTCCTTTGACTGCCGTCTGTATAAAGAGGATATTACCGGATCCATGGCCCATGCGGCGATGCTGGGAAAGCAGGGCATCATCGCAAAGGAAGAATCGGATAAGATTATTGAAGGCCTGAAGGGAATTTTAGCGGATATTGAGGCAGGAAAGATTCAGTTTTCCCAGGATTATGAAGATATTCATATGAATGTGGAGCAGATCCTAACGGAGCGGATCGGAGATGCGGGAAAACGCTTACATACCGCCCGATCCAGAAATGATCAGGTGGCTCTGGACATGCGTCTCTATGTGAAGAAGGAGATTGTGGAGATTCAGAAGCTGGTCCTGGCGTTTATGGATGCGCTCTGTGAGAGCGCAAAGGAAAATCTGGAGACCGTGATGCCGGGTTATACCCATCTGCAGAGAGCGCAGCCGGTGACCTTCGGTCATTACATGATGGCGTACGCCAACATGATGAAGCGGGATGTGAAACGTCTGCAGAACTGTCTGGAAGGCATGGATGACATGCCGCTGGGATCGGGAGCACTGGCGTCCACTACTTATCCCATTGACCGCCATTTTGTGAGAGAGCAGCTGGGATTTGCCAGAATTACCGATAACTCTCTGGATGGAGTTTCGGATCGCGATTACTGCGTGGAGCTCTGCTCGGCACTTTCTATCCTGATGATGCATCTGTCCCGTTTTTCTGAGGAGATCATCGCCTGGTGCTCCTGGGAATTCAAGTTTGTGGAGCTGGATGACGCATTTTCCACCGGTTCCTCCATCATGCCCCAGAAGAAGAACCCGGATGTCTGCGAGCTGGTACGGGGTAAAACCGGCCGTGTGTACGGTTCTCTGTTTACCCTGCTTACCATGCTGAAGGGAATTCCGCTGGCATACAATAAGGATATGCAGGAGGATAAGGAAGCAGTCTTTGATGCCATCGATACAGTAAAGCAGTGTCTGCGGGTTCTGACTCCCATGTTTTCCACCATGGAGCTTCGGAAGGATAACATGAAGAAAGCGGCTCTGCGCGGCTTCATCAATGCCACCGACTGTGCGGATTATCTGACCAAGAAGGGAATGCCGTTCCGGGATGCCTATAAGACCGTGGGACAGCTGGTAGCGCACTGTGTGAAGGAGGATAAATCCTTATCGGAGCTGAGCCTGGAAGAATTTAAGCTTTATTCTGACGTATTTGAAAAGGATGTCTACGAGGCCATCGATTTAAAAACCTGTGTCAGAGGCAGAAAGGCACTGGGCGGACCTGCTCCCGAGGAGGTAAGCCGTCAGATTTCAGTCATAGAAGCATTTGTAAAGGAATTCCGTGCAGAGCAATTGTCATAAGCTTTTGTACTCATTCTGACGGATGAAATATTGAATAAAAAAGGGGAACGAGAAATGGCGAAACCAAAGATATATATTGACGGAAAAGAAGGAACCACCGGCCTGCAGATCTATGATCGTCTGGCGGGAAGGGAGGACATAGAGCTCCTTTTGATTGACGAGGACAAGAGAAAGGATCCGGAGGAGAGAAAGAAGCTGATTAGTCAGGCAGATGTGGTATTTCTTTGTCTGCCGGATGCGGCAGCGGTAGAAGCGGTGGCGCTGGCAGAGGGAACCGGGGCAAGGATCATTGATGCTTCCACGGCTCACCGGACCGCAGAGGGCTGGGCTTACGGTATTCCGGAGCTTTCGAAGGAACACCGGGCAGCGATTCAGAAGGCGGATCGGGTGGCCAATCCCGGCTGTCATGCCACCGGATTTATCACCTCCGTGTATCCGCTGGTGGCTCAGGGTGTGATTCCGGCGGATTATCCGCTGACTGTATTTTCCCTGACCGGCTATTCCGGCGGCGGCAAGAAAATGATTGCCGAGTATGAATCCCCGGAGAAGCCGGAGAGCTATTTTGCTCCGCGGGTGTACGGTCTGACACTGAAGCATAAGCACCTTCCGGAGATGCAGAAGGTATGCGGCCTTACTTATCCGCCGGTGTTCTGTCCGGTGGTGGATGATTATTATAAAGGTATGGCGGTTACCGTCATGCTTCAGAACCGGCTGTTGAACGGACAGCCCACCGCGGAAGAGATTCATGCAAAGCTGGCATCCTGGTACGAGGGACAGAAGCTGGTAAAGGTACATCCCTTTGGATGGAACGGCATGATCTCCGCATCAGAGCTGGCAGGCAAGGATTCTCTGGAGCTGATTGTCAACGGACATGGGGATCAGACGATTGTGACAGCACTCTTTGATAATCTGGGGAAGGGCGCTTCCGGCGCCGCGGTTCAGAATATGAATCTGATGCTGGGCTTTGAAGAAACCACAGGATTAAATCTCTGATTTGCAGAGTCCGGAAGGAGGAGTATATAAAGTGAAGTTTATCGAAGGCGGCGTCTGTGCCGCAAAAGGATTTAAGGCAGGTGCGATGCGCTGCGGAATCAAGCCCAGCCAGACCAAGAAGGATCTTGCCATGATTGTTTCCGACTGTGAATGCAGCGCGGCGGCGGTATTCACTACCAACCGGGTAAAGGCAGCTCCTGTATTATTAACAAAGAAGCATCTGGCCAATGGAAAAGCCAGAGCCGTAATTGTCAATTCCGGCAATGCTAATGCCTGTGCTCCCTTTGGCATCGAGAATGCTCTTCGTCAGGCGAAGGCAGCGGCCAGAGTGCTGGGGATTGATGAAACCGATGTGATCGTGGCATCCACCGGTGTGATCGGCCAGAGCCTTCCGGTGGAAGTGATCGAGGAGCATGTGGGTGAGATGGAGCTGAAATATGATAACTCCTTAGCCGCTGCGGAGGCAATTATGACCACCGATACCAAGGTAAAAACCATTGCGGCAGAGTTTGAGGCGGGCGGAGTGACCTGTCATATCGGAGGCATTTGTAAAGGTTCCGGTATGATTCATCCAAACATGGGAACCATGCTCTGCTTTATCACCACGGACTGTGCCATCTCCCCTGAGATGATGCAGAAGGCGCTGCTTGCCAATGTGAAGACTACCTTTAACCGTGTGACCGTGGATGGAGATACCTCTACCAATGATACCTGCTGTGTTCTCGCTAACGGAATGGCAGGAAATCCGGAGATTACCGCAGAGACCGCAGATTATGAGGCCTTCAGCGAGGCGCTTCATGCGGTATGTAAGGATCTGGCCAGAAAGATTGCCGCAGACGGAGAGGGCGCCAGCCACCTGATTACCTGTACAGTGTCCGGTGCATCCGATGAGGAGACTGCGGAGACGCTGGCCAAGGCAATCGTTTCTTCTTCTTTGACAAAGGCAGCGATCTTTGGCGCGGATGCCAACTGGGGACGTGTTCTCTGTGCCATGGGCTACTCCGGTGCCGCCTTTGATACTGAGGGAGTTCTGGTAGAATTTGCTTCCCGGGCCGGAAGTATTGCTGTCTGTGAAAACGGACGCGGTCTTCCGTTTGATGAGGATCTGGCAAAGAAGATTCTGACAGAGGACGAGATCGAGATCAATGTTACTTTGAAGGAAGGCACCGGCAAGGTGACCTGCTGGGGCTGTGATTTAACCTATGATTATGTAAAAATTAATGGAGATTATCGGACATGATGAATTTAACACCTGACACAAGAGCCGGGATTCTGGTAGAAGCGCTGCCGTACATCCAGGAGTACACCGGTAAGATTATTGTTGTAAAATACGGCGGAAATGCAATGATTAACGAGGAGCTGAAGGCAGCCGTTATTCAGGATATCGTGCTTCTGAATCTGGTTGGTATCAAGGTGGTGCTGGTTCACGGCGGCGGCCCGGAGATCTCCCAGATGCTTAAGAAGATTGGCAAGGAGTCCAGATTTGTGAAAGGACTCCGCTATACGGATAAAGAGACCATGGACATTGTCCAGATGATATTAAGCGGTAAGGTCAATAAGGATCTGGTATCCCTGCTTGACCGGGCAGGCGGCCATGGTGTGGGTCTGGCCGGAATGGACGGCGGCTTATTCAAGGCGGTTCGTCTGGTGGATCCGGACGGCACGGAGTACGGCTATGTAGGCGATATCAAAGAGGTCAATACCAAGATTGTGCTGGATGTGCTGGCACAGGGTTATATCCCGGTGGTTTCCTCTGTGGCTGAGGGTATGGATGAGGATACCAGCTACAATATCAATGCCGATACGGCAGCAGAGAAGCTGGCGGTGGCATTGAAGGCCAAAAAGCTGATTCTATTAACCGATATCATGGGATTGATGCGGGATCCGAAGGATGATTCCACGCTGATCCCGGAGCTGAAGGTTTCTGATGTACCGGCTCTGGTAAAACAGGGCATCATCTCCGGCGGTATGATTCCGAAGGTCGATTGCTGTGTGGAGGCGGTTCGTCAGGGCGTAGAACGAGCCAATATTCAGGATGGCCGCGTACCGCATTCCATCTTAATTGAGCTTTTGAGCAGTGACGGTGTGGGAACCATGTTCCGTTAAGCAGGAGGAAACAGATGACATTTCAGGAAATCAAAGCAGCAGAAGAGAGCTACATCATGCATACCTACGGCCGGTTTCAGATTGCGCTGGAGAAGGGCCAGGGTGCCACTCTGTGGGATGTAGACGGAAAAAAATATATTGATATGACATCCGGTATCGGTGTCAACTGTCTGGGACACAATCACCCGGCGCTTGTTTCGGCGATTACGGAACAGGCGGGAAAGCTGATCCATGCCTGCAACCTGTATTATACAGAGCCGATGGTGGAGGTTGCAAAAACGCTGGTGACCTCCACCGGTATGGGTAAGATTTTCTTCGCTAATTCCGGTGCAGAGGCCAACGAGGGCATGATCAAGCTGGCAAGAAAGTATTCCTTTGACAAATACGGTGAGGGAAGAAATAAAATCATTACCTTAAAGCAGTCCTTCCATGGTCGTACCGTGACCACCTTAAAGGCAACGGGCCAGGAGAAATTCCATCAGTATTTCTTCCCGTTTACCGAGGGCTTTGATTATGCGGTGGCCAACGATATCGAGGATCTGAAGGCAAAGATTGATGACTCTACCTGTGGTGTGATGATGGAGATGATTCAGGGAGAAGGCGGTGTTCTTCCTCTGGAGAAGGAATATGTACAGGCGGCAGAAGCAATCTGTAAAGAAAAGGATATTCTTCTTCTTGTGGATGAGGTACAGACCGGCATCGGACGTACCGGCAGTCTGTTCTGTTACCAGCAGTACGGTGTACAGCCGGATATCGTCAGCATGGCCAAAGGACTGGGCGGCGGTGTTCCCATCGGCGGTGTGATGGCTGCAGAAAAATGTGCGGATGTGCTGGGCGCAGGCACTCACGGAACCACCTTTGGTGGAAACCCGCTGTGCTGTGCGGCAGCAAACACTGTTCTTTCCATCGTGAATACCCCGGATTTCTTACAGGAGGTTCAGGAAAAGGGAGAGTATTTAAAGAATAAGATTCTGTCCTTCGGATCGGATAAGGTGAAGACCGTCCGCGGTATGGGACTGATGCTGGGCATCGTGGTAGATAAGGACGAGAGAGCGGATCTGGTGGCAAAGCTGATGGACAAAGGAATTCTGGTATTAACAGCCGGAACCGAGGCGATTCGTCTGCTTCCGCCGCTGGTAATCAGTTATGAGGAAATGGACGAGGCCCTTGCGGTCATGAAGGAGGTATTTTAAGCCATGGACCATTTATTAAAGCTTTTAGACTGCACACCGGAGGAGATCACCTCTCTTCTGGATCTGGCAGATCAGTTAAAATATGAGAGAAAGCATCACATTCCACACCGTTATCTGGAAGGAAAGTCTTTGGGATTGATTTTCCAGAAATCTTCTACCAGAACCCGCGTGTCCTTCGAGACCGGTATGTTCCAGCTGGGCGGTCAGGCGCTGTTTCTGTCCTCCCGCGACTTACAGATTGGCCGCGGCGAGCCGGTTCAGGATACAGCCCGTGTGCTTTCCCGTTACTTAGACGGCATCATGATTCGTACCTTCGAGCAGAAGGAAGTGGAGGATCTGGCAAAGTATGGTTCTATTCCGATCATCAACGGTCTGACCGATTTCTGCCATCCCTGCCAGGTACTGGCGGATCTGATGACCATCCGTGAAAAATACGGTGTATTGAAGGGCTTAAAGATGTGCTATATCGGTGACGGCAATAATATGGCCAACTCTCTGATCGTGGGCGGCTTAAAGTCCGATATGAACGTTTCCATCGCCACACCTCTGGATTATCGTCCGGATCCGCAGGTAATGGATTTTGCAGCCGGTTACGACACCTTCTCCATCTGCGAGGATCCGAAGGAGGCAGCTGCCAATGCAGATGTTGTCATCACTGACACCTGGGCTTCCATGGGCCAGGAGGCGGAGAAAGAGATTCGTAAAAAAGCCTTCCAGGGTTATCAGGTCAATGATGAGCTGATGGCAGCTGCCAAACCGGGTGCTATGGTGATGCACTGCCTGCCCGCGTACCGCGGCCAGGAGATCACCGAGAAGGTGTTCGAGGAGCATGCTTCCGAGATCTTTGAGGAAGCAGAGAACCGTCTTCATGCGCAGAAAGCAGTTATGGTTACTCTGATGAAGGATAAATAAAGTATGTATATGGAAAATTCCCGGATCCTGCAAAGAAGAATCCGGGAATTTTTATTGTAATTTAAATTGGGACGCTTACCGTTCCTCCATGGCATGGATTAATTCTACGATCATCTCATGGGTCGGAGCGAGAACGCCGCATTTCTTCGATGCACGTACTACAGAGCCGCTGATGGTATTCACTTCCGTCTTGCGTCCGGCGCGCAGGTCAGCACAGATAGAAGTGATGCCTTCCGGTGAATTCACAGAGGTAAGACGCACTTTTTCGGTAATTTCCGCCTCATCTGCCTCCAGACCGAGACCGTGGGCGACAGCTACGGCCTCGTGAATCAGCTGACAGGTCAGCTTCCATGCGTGTTCATTGGCTGCAATGAATCCCATAGGAACCTGAAGAACACCGGTAACAGCACTTAGGGAAACGTT
>JAEDOC010000088.1 GCA_016302185.1 Clostridium sp.
GACAGGATGTGATTTTATGTATACTTACCATTGGTACCAATGGCTGGCTTTTTTCTATATTTACTGTTTCTTCGGCTGGATCTTTGAATCCACCTATGTTTCTCTTCGTCAGAAAAAATTTGTGAACCGCGGCTTTCTGCGGCTTCCTTTACTTCCTCTTTACGGCACCGGTGCTGTCATGATGCTTTGGGTATCCCTGCCGGTGAAAAACCATCTGGTTCTGGTTTATATTTCAGGAGTCATTGCAGCCACCGCGCTGGAATATGTGACCGGATACGCAATGGAGCGGCTGTTCAAGGTGAAATACTGGGACTACAGCGATCAGAAATTTCAGCTTCACGGCTATATCTGCTTAAGCTCCTCTATTGCCTGGGGATTTTTAACCATCCTTCTGACAGAAGTCATTCACCAGCCCATCGCACGTTTTGTTCTGGGACTGCATCCGGCGCTTCTGCTGACCGGAGATGTGATCACCTCCATCCTCTTCTGTGCCGATGCTTATGAATCCACGAAGACCGCTCTTGCTCTGGGCAAGTCTCTGGAAGCACTTGCCAAAATGCAGGAGGAGATGGACGAGCTGCGGACACGCATTGCCGCCATCCGCGAGGAAGCTTCTGTCTACGCCTCTGCTGCCCGGGAGGATGCGGTGGAACGGCTCTATCTGATGCGTAAGGAAGCAGAAGAAAAACTGGCTGCCGCCAGAGCAGAGCGGGAGGAACGCCGGGAGGAATGGGCCGAACGGCGGGAAGTACGGGAAGAACGGCGGGAGGAACGGGCAGAAGCCATCCGACGGGAAACCGAACAGCGGCTGGCAGATATGCGTGAGGATGCCATCGACCGGCTGATTACAATTCGTGATGAGACTCAGGAACGGTTGGATTCCATCCGGGAAAGCAGAAAAGAAACTCTGGCCGCCTTAGAACAGCGGCTGGCGGAGCTGGGAGAAAAGAAACATCAGGCCATTCATCCAAAAAACCGTTTGGGGCATTTCTACCGGAGAAATATGCTGCACGGAAACCCCAGCGTATCATCCACCCGATTTGCGGAGGCATTAAAAGAATTAAAAGAAAGACTGGAATAGGGAAGAAAGCCCCGGCTTTCTTCCCTGTTATTTTACTCCTCTATGGATTCTTTTAATCTGCGGATCGATTCTTCTTCCCGCAGGAACCTCCACCGGGAACGCAGGGCCCACAATTTTTTTCGTTGTCACCATCCGATGAATCGCGGAATCCAGTACCCGAAAGGTTGTCATACCATCACAAAGCTCCGTCGTCGAAAACTGACGCAGTGCTTCTATCAGCTCTGTCTGATTCATCCTTTCCTTTCCTCTCCTCTCCCATGCTTCAAACAAGCTTCGTTATCTTGATTATAGCATCCTCTTCCTCCGTTGAAAAATCGTTTAAAATCATGATACTATTCCATTTTGGAATGACAAAGAAATGCCGCAAATAACAAGAGCTGCCGCAAACAATCTGACCTTGCCTGCGGCAGTTCTTTTCCATGTATTATTTCTGTATTAAATTTTTATGCTCCCTTTACAGCATACTTCAGCATATCATAACATGTTTTAGCATCTCTTGATTTTTATGCCAGAATCGGCTTTAAGCTTTCTGCCAGCTTGTCCTTCTGTGCCTGTGCCTCTTCCAGATCCTTGCCCAGAGTGGTAAAGTAGGTCTTGATCTTCGGCTCTGTTCCGGACGGACGAACAATCACAGTTGCCCCGCCTTCCAGGGTGTAGATCAGTACATTGGCAGCCGGAAGTCCTGTTTCCTCCGTATTCTTGTAATCCACAACCCTGGTTACTTTATAGCCGCCGATTTCAGCCGGCGGATTCTTGCGAAGATCCTCCATGATGGCAGTCATCTTGTCCATTCCGGAAAGGCCCGGGAACTCGAAGCTGTCCACCTTATTTAAGTAACGGCCATACTCCGCATAGATCTCTTCCAGACGCTGTTTGATGGAGGAACCGATACTTCTGTAGTATGCTGCCATCTCGCAGATTAACATGGAACCGATGATGGCATCCTTATCCCGTACGTACGGTCCTGCCAGATAGCCGTAGCTCTCCTCAAAGCCGAAGATGAAGCGATCCACTTCCCCTGCTGCCTCCAGCTGAGCGATCTGATCTCCAATCCACTTGAAGCCGGTCAGCACACTTCTCATCTCCACACCGTAATGCGCAGCAATGGCGTCTGCCAGAGGTGTAGAAACGATGGATTTCACTGCTACCGGTTTCTCCGGCATCGTTCCATTCTCAATCCGTCCTGCACAGATGTAGTCCAGCAGAAGAGCACCCACCTCGTTACCGGATACCAGCTCATAGGAGCCATCCGGGCATTTCATCGCAATACCCACGCGATCGGCATCCGGATCCGTGGCCAGCATCAAATCCGCACCTTCCTTCTTGGCCAGCTCCAGGCCCAGACGAAGTGCCTCAAAAATCTCGGGATTCGGATACGGGCAGGTGGGGAAGTTGCCATCCGGATACTTCTGCTCCGGAACGATGGTCACATCTGTGATTCCGATATCATTCAACACCCGCATCACCGGTACCAGGCCGGAACCGTTCAGCGGAGAATATACCAGCTTCAGACCTGCCGTCTTGCACAGACCCGGACGAACGCTGCGGGCCTTAATGGCATCATAAAGAGCCTCCTTGCAGTCATCGCCCACATACTCGATGAGTCCGGCAGCCATGCCTTCCTCAAAGCCCATGATCTTTGCCCCGGTTAAGATATCGGTCTTCTGAATCTCCGCATATACCACATCTGCCGCCTCATCGGTCATCTGGCAGCCATCCGGGCCGTAGGCCTTATATCCGTTATATTTTGCCGGGTTATGGGAAGCAGTAACCATAACACCTGCATTGGCCCCATAATAACGGGTCGCAAAGCTTAACGCCGGAACCGGCATCAGCGCATCATAGATGCGAACCCTGATTCCGTTGGCAGCCAGAACCTTCGCTGCCTCCTTTGCAAACACATCACTGTTGATACGGCTGTCATAGCTGATTGCAACCAGCTGGTTTCCGCCCTGGGTCTTTACCCAGTTGGCCAGTCCCTGGGTCGCCTGACGAACCACATAAATATTCATCCGGTTGGTGCCGGCGCCCAGCACACCGCGCAGACCGGCCGTACCGAACTTTAAGGCAACTGCAAAACGCTCCTTGATCTCTTCCTCATTGCCCTGAATTTCTTCCAGTTCCTTTTTTAATGCCGCATCCTCAAGCTCTGCCTCAAGCCAGCGTCTGTAATCTTCCATATACATGCTTTTTTACCTCCTACTATGGCCAATTCGCACTATTTTTTATATCACAATTATAAACTTTCAGGCAAAACTTTACAACGACATTTCTTCCAACAATGCAATTTTTTTCGAACCTCCCGCGTCAGCCCTCTTTAATCTCACGAAGAAAGCGCATTCTTGCTTCCTGCTGCGCTTCCAGACTCTTTACTTTTTCTGTATTTCTGGGCGGAATCCATGCCTTCCCCGCATTATAATAAAAATTCAGCTGCTTCCAGTACTTTTCAGGATAAAGGAACAGATAATAGAGATATTCCCGATCCTCCCGCCCCATGGGAAGAATCCGATCATAGGCACGCAGCAGCTTATGCCCCAGGTTCCGATCCCAGTCGTGCTTTTCCATTACCTTACGAATAAAATGGTAGAGATCTCCCACCTGAACGCCCAGATGCATCCGGTTGAATTCAATAAATACCACACAGCCTGCCCCCATCAGGATATGATGCTGGTTCAATTCCCCATGGCACAGACATCGCTCCGGAATTCTCTGCTCTTCCATCATTGCAGCCAGCCCCCCGGCAGCCTCCAGTGCCTGTTCAAAAAAACAGGAAAAATTATTTATCACACAAAGCTCAAATTCTGTTTTTCTGTGTTTCCTGCTGATAAAATTGCGAACCCGGCGCAGCTCCCGGTTATGGCGCTCCATCTCCCGGGCCATGGGCTCCGTCAGGATCGAACCCAGATTCCATTCCTCCTCTGCCCTCAGCTTCCGGAGCAGCCGGTGGAGATCCGCGATCCGTGCTACCGCGCGCACCGCCTCCTCTTCGCTCTGCACATTGCACTCCCGCTCAGAAAACCAGTCTTTCACAATATAGCGGCTTCCATCCTCCGCAACGGAGATCAGTTCCCCCTCTTTGTTTCTCACGTACTGATCCACCAGAATTCCGCTCTGTTCCCTGAGTTCAGACAGCACCGCCTCTTCAAATTCCAGGCGTTTCTGTGTGCCCTTATATTCCCGGAGAAGCTTCAGTCCCTGATCGGTCTCACATATCCATGCGCCGCGGCCTCGCCGCAGCGACCGGATCTCCAGCGCGTATTGCTCTAATACCTCCGTATTTCTTTCATTCACACCATACCCCTCCAGACCGGCTTATTGTTATTGGCTTGAAACTACTTCTAGGGTATGTCGCAAATGACATAAATATGTGTCTTGACAAAATGCCTCTCACGTACTATAGTTTCTTTTTGAACTATTTAGTTTCTTTTTGAACTATTTTTAACTATTCTATCGAGGAAGAAGGAATCCAAATGCCGCCAAAGCCCGGCCTTTTTTTTGAACAGCTGCAGAAGATCGATAAAGCGTACCGCCGTTATTATCATCTGCTGCTCTCCGAGTATCAGTTTTCTCCCAATGAAGTCGTTGTGCTGTTATTTCTTCATAACAACGCTCCGACCCGTGATACGGCCTCGGACATTGTCCGCTGCAAGGGAATCTCCAAGGGCATGGTAGCCCGCTCCGTTGATTCTCTCTGCCAGAAGGGATATCTGGAGGCATGCAGAGATCCGAGGGACCGCAGGGTAATTCACCTAAGCCTCTCCGCCAAATGCGAGCCCATCCGGAACCAAATCGAGGAAAAACAGCAATTATTATTCAGAGCAGTCCGGCAGGGGCTTTCCGAAGAAGCCCTGGCAGTTACTACCGACACGCTGGAGCGCCTGCTTCACAACACAGAAAGTTTTTTTAAGGAGGAATGCTCTCATGCAGCAAACGAATCGGACTAAAAATGCAGATCTGGGCCATGCCCCGGTCGGACGCCTCTTATTCTCCCTGGCGCTTCCGGCAATTACTGCCCAGATCATCAATCTCTTATATAATATGGTAGACCGGATGTATATCGGCCATATCCCGGAGGTGGGCCCAACCGCTTTAACCGGCGTGGGCGTTACCATGCCCCTGATCCTGTGTATCTCGGCCTTTGCAGCACTGGTGAGTATGGGCGGCGCACCACAGGCTTCCATCCATATGGGAAAAGGGGACCAGGAGCACGCGGAAGCAATCCTCGGCAACTGTGCCTCGGCTCTCTTTCTGATCTCTGTCACGCTGACCGCCCTCTTTCTGATATTCGGCCGCGATATTCTTCTGATGTTCGGCGCCAGTGAAACAACCATTCCCTATGCCTGGAGCTACATGAAGATCTATGTCTGCGGCACCTTGTTTGTGCAGGCCTCCTTAGGATTAAATGCCTTTATCAACTGCCAGGGCTTTGCCAAAATCGGTATGATGACCGTAGCCATCGGCGCTGTCTGCAACATTATTCTGGACCCGATCTTTATCTTCGGCCTGAACATGGGAGTACAGGGAGCCGCTCTGGCCACCATCCTGTCTCAGGGTGTTTCCTGTATCTGGATTCTGAAATTCTTAACCGGCCCTAAGACCACGTTAAAGCTTCGCAGGAAAAATCTTACACTGAAGCGGGATATCATTCTTCCCTGTATTTCCCTGGG
Organism: Clostridium sp.; assembly: GCA_016302185.1. Classification (GTDB taxonomy): domain Bacteria; phylum Bacillota; class Clostridia; order Lachnospirales; family Lachnospiraceae; genus Otoolea. The sequence continues at coordinate 5,749 of JAEDOC010000088.1, forward strand.
ACTGGCACCGTTCATCATGCAGTTCACGGAGAGCGCCCTCTTCATCAGCTTTAATACCAGCCTGCTGAAATACGGCGGAGACATTGCCGTCGGCGCCATGACCATCCTAAGCAGCGTGATGCAGTTCTCCATGCTGCCGCTGCAGGGCTTAACCCAGGGCGCCCAGCCCATCATCAGCTTCAACTACGGCGCCAAAAACATCGGCCGTGTCAAGCAGGCCTACCGGCTGCTTTTAACCTCCGCAGCCTGTTATTCCACCATGCTCTGGGGGCTCTGTATGTTCACTCCAAAGCTGTTTATCTCTATTTTTACCAGTGATCCCGGGCTTACCGCATACACCGTCTGGGCCATGCGGATCTACATGGCCGTTGCCCTGATTTTCAGTGTGCAGCTGTCCTGCCAGCAGACCTTTATCGCACTGGGCAATGCCAAAATCTCGGTCTTTCTGGCACTGCTCAGAAAGGTACTGTTACTGATCCCGCTGATTTTCATCCTGCCCATGTTCTTTGAAAACAAGGTGATGGCTGTCTTCCTGGCAGAACCGGTTTCTGATATCATCGCTGTATCAACAACGGCATTCTTATTCCGGAAGGAATATAAAAAGCTGGGGGCATAGACAGACACAGAAAAAGCGCAGAAACCTCTCATCAGCAGGTTTCTGCGCTTTTTTTACATCCAATGCCGGGCCATAAACGGCAATCCCGCATTTTCCGATCGAAGCGGAAATAACAGAAGTGCTTTTTCAATGAGGTTCTGTTCCATTCCCCTTCTCCTTTATCGCTAAAAACCTCATACGGTCAACCTGTACAGTCTCCCGTATTTTTCCTCCAGATACTGTAAAAACGGCTTCGCATCCAGTGCCTTTCCCGTCAGCCTCTGCATCAGTTCTCCGGAGGTATAGCAACAGCCATACTGCCAGATATTCTCCTTCATCCACTGATTCAGGCTGCTGAAATCTCCCTTTGCAACCTGCTCATACACTCCCGGCAGACTCTGAAGAAGGGCGGAACGGATCTGCCCGTCATAAATATTCCCCAGTGCGTAGCTCTGGAAATAACCGATATAGTCACCCGCCCAGTGCATGTCCTGAAGAACGCCTTCCGTATCATTGGACGGACGAATTCCAAGGTACTGTTCATATTTGTCATTCCAGGCCTCCGCCATCTCCTCTGCCTTTATATTTCCGGCAAAGAAATCTCTCTCCAGCTCAAATCGCAAAATCGCGTGAAGGCTGTAGGTTACCTCATCCGCCTCGATACGACGCAGGCTGGGGCGTACCACATGCAGCGCACGATAAAACTCCTCCTGCGGTACATCCGCATAGGTTCGGAAGGCTTCCTGAAGCTGAGGATAATAATACTGCCAGTATTCTCTGCTTTTCCCGATGATATTTTCATAGAAGCGGGCATTGGCCTCATGAAAACCGCCTTCAATTGGTTGGATTCACCACACTGATTCCTGCCATGCTGCATACGGTACTGATTACCGCAAGAATCAGGCATAACCACAAAAACATAATATAGGGATGCGGAAGCCTGTTTCCTACGCGCTCGATAAAATCGAGCACTTTGCCGCTTCGTTTCTTCTCTGCTGCTTTACTCATACTACGATTCCTCCTTTATCCTTTCAAATCCGGGTTCTCCATATTCCCCATAAACCATGTGGAACTCGGGATATCGTATAAAATATGACTGCGGTCATATTTTATATGGATGTTTTTACTTTATCTGACAGCCTTTATTTATTCCCATCGGAAATTCCGAATTCCCCGGCAAAACACTTCCGTCAGCCTGACACATTCCGTTTCCAGGCAAAAATCGCCGGCCTGAAGGCACCACTCAAAGAACGTACCACGAATCCAATTAATCAATCGGTTCGTCAATACAATACTGTCTTCTTCCGCCAGATATTCTCCCTTCTGCTGTCCCTCCTTCAAAAGCTGATGAACAATCCGATACAGCGCACGGTTTGTGTATAATTCTTTTTTTAACTTTCCTGTCAGCTGATTCGCATACAATACCTGAATCAGATCCAAACCAATCACATCCTGCGTAAAAACACTGGAGCTTTTTACTATGGTTTTCAGGCGAAGATCCACGGACTCTTCCGGATTCAGCTGCTGTGCAATCTGATCATAATAATCATCATATGCACTTAACATGTAAATCAGAACATCCGCTTTCGATTCAAAATAAATATAAAAGGTCCCCTTCGCCGTTCCTGCTTCCCGCACAATTTCATCTACGGATACCTGATCATACCCTTTCTGTTTAAACAAAGTAATCGCACAATGATACAAATGCTGTTTTGTTTTATCTCCTTTTGTCATTTTTTTGCTCATAAATAACCTCTATCTATCACTTTCCACAGCTGCTGTTAATTCCGTCTTTCCTCTTCTCCCGCAAACTCCTTCCAGATTCCCAGCTGCAGCAGGACACAGCAAAAGAATGTAATCACATCCGCCAGCGGCTGTGCCATCTGAATTCCCAGAAGTCCAATCCAATGAGGCAGTATCGTCACCGCCGGAATCAGGAAAATTCCCTGCCTGGCCATCCCCAGGAAAGAAGCACGTACCATCTTTCCGGTGGTCTGCATCATCATATTGCTGATCATAATCAGCGCATTCATAAAATACGTTGCACACTGCAGGCGCAGCGCCAACGTTCCGATCCGAAGAACCTCCGGATCCCCTTTCCGAAACAGCTCCACCAGCCCCGGCGCCGCCAGAAACTCCAGAATTCCCAGAAACAGCAGAAACACGGTCCCCACTTTCACACAGAACCAGAAGGCTTTTTTCACCCGTTCAAACAGCTTCGCACCATAGTTAAAACCACAGACCGGCTGAAAGCCCTGTCCAAATCCCAGCATTACCGAATTTGTAAAGTTGGTAATCCGGGATACAATTGCCAAGGCCGCAATCGCCGCGTCTCCGTAGGGTTTGGCCGCCGTATTCAGACAGATCATCGCAATCCCGGCAATTCCCTGACGGCACAGGGACGGAAGGCCGCCGTTGGCAATCACTTTATAAAAAGACATTGTCGGTGTAAACTTGTTCCAGCGGATCGGCACGCTTCCCGAATGGCTGATTCCCCAGAAAAGCAG